>CAZTAB010000157.1:0-11344 GCA_964611475.1 uncultured Verrucomicrobiota bacterium
CGGGATCTTGCCGCGATGATTCAGCATGCGGATTCGGCGGGCATGAAGCTGAAAACATTCGACGTCCGCGTGGACGAGAACCAGCCGGTACGGTAATCCGGATGAATATACCACCTATAGCCGCCCTGGAGGTCGGAACCAGCACCGTTCGTGTTGTCGTGGGGGAAGCGCGCGAGGACGGCCAGATCATGATCACCGGTTCTGGGGAGGCCCCTTCCCGTGGAATCCGGAAGTCGGATGTGATTGACTTTGATAATGCGCTCTCGTGCATTCGTCGCGCGCTTCAACTTGCGGATCAGAACGGGCCGGTAAGAATCAACGAGGTACACCTGGTGCTGTCGGGGGCGGAAATCCTCAGCGCCAGAAACCGCGGCACGATTCCGGTGGAGGATGACGCGGGAGAAATCTGCCAGGAGGACATCGACCGCTGCCTGGAAACGGCCCGGGCGGTGAACCTGGGTCACGATCGCCAGGTTGTGCACACCATCTGCCAGCGCTTTTACATAGACGATTCACATGTGGTAACCAACCCGATGGGGATGGAAGGGAGCCGGTTGTCGGCGGACACGCTGGTCGTGCACGGAATGCGCGCCCAGCTGCGTAACACGGTGAAGGTGGTGCGCTCGGTGCCCATGGAGGTTCAGGATGTGGCTTTTGGCGGACTGTGCAGCGCGCTGTCGGTGCTGACCCCGGAAGAGAAGGAAAAAGGGGTCCTGCTGGTTGATCTGGGCGGCGGCACCACGGATTGTGTCGTGTACGCGCACCATGCGATTGCGTGGGCCGGCAGCCTTGCCATTGGCGGGGATCACGTGACCAACGACGTGGCACGCGGCCTCCACGTCTCGATACAGCAGGCGGAGCAATTGAAGGAGGCAAGTGGCCGGGCCATGGTCGATTATTCGATGCGGTCCAAAAAGGTCCCGGTCCCGTCCGACGTGCGGACGACCGACTGTTTTGTCCCGTTGGTCGATCTGCACACGATCATTCACCTGCGGGTGGAGGAAACATTGCAACTCGTAAAGGAACTGCTGGTGGAGAAGGAGCTTACGCATCAACTTGGAGCGGGCGTGGTGCTGGTCGGCGGCGGTGCTCGCCTGAAGGATGTCAGCGGCCTGGCCGCGAAGGTGTTTGGCGTTCCCTGCCGGGTCGGCAAGCCGCTGAATGTCAGCGGCCTGGATGCCCTGTCGGAGTCGCCGGAGTTCGCAGCGACGCTGGGCATGGTCCGGTACGGTTTCTCGACGGCAAAAAAGGAATCCATGTCGCCCGGGTGGCGCCAGTTTGTGAACACCCTTCTCCGGCGACGCGTAGCGCATGATTGAACCGAAACAGGGGTCCGGGCGCCCAGCCCACCGCGGAGGTGAAGTGGGGCTGATCGGTGTGGGAAGTGGGGGCGTGAACGCGGTGACCCGTATTTACGCCGGATGGCAGGACGGGCCGCGGTGCGCTGTCGTGGACACCGACGAGCAGGTCCTGTCGCTTTCCCCGGTCGAACGTTCCCTGCAGGTCGGTGCGAGCGTTGCGGGAGGACAGGGAGCGGGAGGGGATCTTCAGGTGGGTCGGAGCGCGGGCGAGAACGATGCTGACCAGATCGCGGCGCTGGTTCGGGGGTTCGACGTCGTTTTCCTGGTCGCGACGCTGGGAGGAGGAACCGGCTCTGGCGTTTCGCCAACCGTGGCAGCCAAGGCGCATGCGCACGGCGCGGTGGTCATCAGCTTTGCCACCATGCCATTTCAGTTTGAAGGCCCGGAGCGCCGTGAGATCGCACGCCTGGCCCTGCGGGAACTCCACCTGCATTCAGACGTCGTGCTGGTGCTGCCGAACGACCGGCTGCTGGAATCTACGGTTGAGGAGTGGATGCCGATGGAGGCGACGTTTGCCGCATCGGACGCGACTGTCGGTGTCATGGTTCGTTCCATGTGGAACCTTCTCTCCCGTCCAGGCCTGTTGAACTTGAGTATTGCAGATATCCGGTGGTTGGTGGAAAAAAGCGCCGGCACCTGCTCGTTCGGCTACGGAGCGGGCCACGGCGAGCACCGTGCGGCTCAGGCAGTGCGGGACCTGATTCAGAGCCCGCTGCTTGGGCAGGGGATTCAACTCGCAAAATCCTCCTCGGCACTGGTGAGCATCATTGGTGGAGATGCCCTGACGTTGCAGGACATTCAGAAAGTGATGGATGGGATACGGGAGATTGTGCCTTCGGATGCGCACCTCCTGGTTGGGGCTGCGTGTGATCCCGTCATGGGGGACTCGCTTGCGGTCACTGTTCTGACTGCGGAACAATGGGTTGAAGAAGGGGTGCTCGAGCCCATTCGGGGCGCCGCCGCGGCACGACCGGAATCGGAGAAGGAACGGGTCCAGGGTCAGCGTTCGCCACGGCCGCGCTCCAGGGAAAAAGAGAAGCGGCGGATGTTGCAGAAGAAACTGTCACCGGAATCGACGAGTCAGGAAAGGTTTAAGGGGGCACAGCCGTCCCTCTATCGAGGCGAAGACATGGACATTCCAACGTTCATTCGCCGGGGCGTGAAGTTGTCCGGGGAATTGGAGTTGCAGTGACCGGCCCAGAACCAGATTCCGGGCTCCCGACCAGAGACACGGAGGTTCGCGCCTCCCTGGACCGCTATTGGCGGTCCAACGTCCGGCTGACCCTGATCCTACTCGTGATCTGGGCTGTGGCCGGGCTGGTCCTCGGCGTGTTGGTCGTGGACAAGCTCAATGTTGCCAACCTTCCCGGGACTGGCTACCCCTTGGGATTCTGGTTTGCCCAGCAGGGGAGTATCATCGTCTTTGTTCTCCTGATCCTGGTTTATTGCATCTGCATGAACCGGTTCGATGCAAACCATCAGCGGGATCTGGAGAAGATCCGGAAGGGCGGAGCTTCCTGACCCATGGATGTGCGGGGCTGGACACTCCTTTTTGTTTTCCTGAGCTTTGGCCTCTACCTGGTCATTGCGTGGCTGAGCCGTGTCCGGACGACCAAGGGTTTTTACGTGGCAGGCCAGGGTGTGCCGGCCATCGCCAACGGGATGGCCACCGGCTCGGATTGGATGAGTGCCGCGTCTTTTATTTCCATGGCCGGACTGGTGTCGACGATGGGCTACGCGGGAGGTGTCTACCTGATGGGCTGGACCGGCGGGTACGTGCTGCTTGCCCTGCTTCTGGCCCCGTACCTGCGGAAGTTCGGCCACTACACGGTGCCGGATTTCATCGGGGACCGGTACGGGTCCGATGGGGCGCGCCTGGTCGCCATTCTCTGCGCGATTTTTGTCAGCTTTACCTACATCGTGGGCCAGATGAAGGGCGTTGGTGTCGTGTTCAGCCGGTTCCTCGAGGTGCCGCTGCCCGTTGGCGTGTTCATCGGCATGGCCATCGTTTTCATCTACGCCACTCTTGGCGGGATGAAGGGGATCACCTGGACACAGGTCGCCCAGTACTGGGTCCTGATCACCGCGTTTCTGATTCCCGCCATTGCGATCAGCATCAAGCTCACGGGAAGTCCTCTCCCGCAGGCGGGGCTGGGAAGCACCGTGCTTCCGTCGATCGATGTGTCGCGCCCGTTCCTTCTTGAAAAGCTGAACACTCTCAACCAGGACTTTGGGTTTTCCAGTTACACGGAGGCTTTTGTTTCGCCGGGCTGGAACAAGCTCAACGTGTTCTGCGTCGTGCTGGCCCTGATGGCGGGGACGGCGGGACTGCCACACGTGATTATCCGGTTCTATACGGTCAAATCCGTCCGGGCTGCGCGCTGGAGCGCATTCTGGGCGCTTTTCTTCATTTCGCTTTTGTACCTCACCGCACCGGCGGTTGCCGCCTTCGCTCGCTTTTACATGATCGACAGCGTAGCGGGTTTGAACGGCCGATCGGCTGAAGATTTGCCCACGTGGTACCACAAGTGGAAATCGTCTGGTCTAATTGCCTGGTGCGATTTCAACGGGGATGGGACTGTGCAGTTGACGAACAACAAGGGCAACGCCCCGATCACCATTTCCGCGACCGAGTCCCATAATGGAGCGGAGCATGTAATTCCACCCAACGAGATCTTCAAGATTGACGCGATACCCTCCGAGGTAAGAAGGCGGATCATCCATGACACACCGGCATGGATCCGGGAGAATGGTGGAGAATCTGCCAGGAATGAATTGATGGCGCTGGGCGCCAAGCATCAGCCGGACCGGGATATCATTGTCCTTGCCACGCCTGAAATGGCCGGCCTGTTCGATTGGATCGTGGCCCTGGTGGCGGCTGGGGGGCTTGCAGCTGCGCTTTCCACGGCGAGCGGCCTGCTGCTTGTGATTTCGTCAAGCGTTGCGCATGACCTGTACTACCGGATCATGAATCCGCAGGCGTCGGAGCAGAGGCGGCTGCTGGTGGGACGCATCGTTATCGGCATTGCGGTGATCATCGCGGGATATTTTGGCGTGAACCCGCCGGGGTTTGTTGGCGAGGTGGTGGCCTTTGCCTTTGGCTTGGCGGCGGCATCCTTTTTCCCCGTCATCGTTCTGGGCATTTTTTCCAAGCGGGTGGGGACGGTTCCGGCAGTCTCCGGCATGATTGTGGGGATTCTCTTCACCGCGTTTTATATCCTGACGCAAAAGGCTGGCAACATCCTGGGGGCGGATGCCGCCAATGCAATCTTTGGCGTGGATACGGCGATTCGATCCCCGTGGTTTCTTGGGATCAATGCGCAGGGGATCGGCACCGTCGGCATGATCCTGAATTTTTCCGTAACGCTTGCCCTTACCCCGTTTTGCAAGCGTCCCGGGGAGCAGGTCGCGCTCATGGTCGATTCGGTCCGGGAACCCGAGACCGTGGGGGCGGTCGGGGAACCTGAGGGCGGTCCGGGACACTAGCTCGTGCTCTTTATTTACATCTACACAACGGAAACGGTGGAGTAGGAAGTCGCCGCGAGGCTCACCGGGTCGTTGTCTTTGATAGCCTCCAAAGTGCTCGGCAAGTCCGAGAACCATGTCATGGTTGTGGTCAGCCCGGCTCTGATGCGGATGTCGACGTGCGGTCCATCGGTGCCTTGTGCCCGATACAAATCGTGTTGTATCTGAGCGAATCTTCGCTTTGTTGGAGGTCGGCCTGGGTGTTCCCCGTGAGCGAGTGTTCCTGGATCGTTTCGATGTCCACAAGCCCGGCGGGGGATGGGCCGGCCGGACGTTTGAATAGAGGCATCGATATGCCTCGGGGAAAACTGTCCATCGTGAGTTGATCGGCAGGCGCGTGCTTTCTTTTGACTTTTCCCTCAATGATTTTTTCCACATAGTTCGCAGGCGCAGCTATTTTCCCGGAGTTTGTTCATGCCAATCAAAGTTGCTTTCATAGGCGCCGGCAGCGTGGGGTTTACCCGGGCGCTGATGCTCGATGTGCTTACTGTCCCGGAATTGAGAGACACGCATTTCGCGTTTCACGACATCGACAAGGGAAACCTCGAGCGGGTGACGCGGCTTTGCCGGAAGGACTTGGGGGCAAATCGTTTGCCGGCAAAGCTCAGTACGACGATCCAACGCAGGAGAGCGCTGGAGGGCGCGGATTATGTCATCAATTGCACTCGTATCGGTGGATTGGAGGCGTTTAAAACCGACATAGAGATCCCGTTGAAGTATGGCGTGGACCAGTGCGTGGGTGACACGTTATGTGCCGGGGGCATCATGTACGGGCAGCGCAATATTCCGCAGATCCTCGCGTTTCAGAAGGACATGAAGGAGGTTGCCTCGGGCGATTGCCTTTTCCTTAACTATGCGAATCCCATGGCTATGAACACCTGGGCTGCACTGGATGCGTTCGACCGGGGCGATGGGGTTGACACGGTGGGGCTTTGTCACGGCGTGGAGGGGGGCTGGCACCAGATCGCCGCGGTATTGGGTGCGCGCAGCCATGAGGATGTCGAGATCGTCTGTGCTGGGATCAACCACCAGACCTGGTATGTCCGGATAGTCTACAGGGGGCGTGAAGTGACGGCCAAGCGGCTTCTTGAAGCCTTTGAGAGGCACCCTGTTTATTCGAAAACCGAGAAGGTTCGGATCGATGTCCTTCGACGGTTCGGATACTACAGCACCGAGTCGAACGGCCACCTCTCGGAGTACCTGCCCTGGTACCGGAAGCGGCCGCGCGAGATTCGCCGGTGGATCGATCTTTCTTCCTGGATCAACGGGGAGACTGGCGGATATCTGCGGGTTTGCACAGAAAGCCGAAACTGGTTCAAGACGGATTTTCCGAAGTGGCTGAAGGATGCGGGCAAGCCGCTAAGCAAGTACAGCCGGTCGGGGGAGCGTGGTTCATATATCATCGAGGCAAGGGAAACGGGCCGGGTCTATCGGGGGCACTTCAATGTGCGCAACAACGGGGCAATCACGAACCTTCCGGACGACTGCGTCGTGGAAGTCCCGGGTTACGTCGACCGTCTCGGCATTCATATTCCCTCGGTGGGGGACCTGCCGCAGGCGTGCGCGGCGACCTGCATGGCCAGTATCAACGTCCAGCGCATGGCCAAGGACGCGGCGGTGGCTGGCGACGTCATGCTTCTGAAGCAGGCCATGCTTCACGATCCGCTGGCGGGTGCCGTGTTGAACCCAGAGGAAATCTGGCAGATGACCGATGACATGCTTGTGCACCAGGCCCGGTGGCTGCCCAACTACCGGAAGCGGGAGATCGCCGTCGCAGGGAAGCGGCTCGCCAATGGGAAAATCAAGACGCGGAGTTGGCAGGGTGCTGCGAGGGTGAAAACAAAGTCGATTGAGGAGTTGCGCAGGGCCGAGGAAAAAAGCGTCATGGCGGCGGATAAGGCTGCGGCACAGCGCGCGAAGGACGCGAAGGCCGGCTAGCCCAGGCCTTCGGAGGCCGGCTGGTTCGTACCCAGCCTTTGCCGGGAACCTACGCCGGGGTGCAGCAGCCATCACGGGAAGCGATGGTTTTGCGGGGGCAGCGTGAAGTTCCCCTTCATCTGGCCGGGAAAACGCCTGTCCTGAATGCATGACGCGAAAGCCCCGGTTCCCGGATTCGGGGGGGACGCTTCCCCATGTCAGGCATGAGAAAACAGAGGAGCAGTCCTGGTTCGACGGCCGCGGGAAATCACTGTGCTCGGCCTGGGTGTTGGCGGTTCCCTTCTCGTAATCCCGGCTCCCTGAACAAACAAATACAATAATTCCCCGGCTGAACCGTTGTATCGGCACAGGTGTAACATGAAACGCATTCGCCACAGTGTATTTAGTCTATTTCTTTTCTCGTGCATGCTTTCGGTTGCATGTGGACAGTCGTCGGGCATCACAGGTTTTTTTCTTAACAACAATAGGGTGGTGCTGTCATGGGACAATCCAACCAACGCATTTGCAATTGTTCAGACGTCGGACCTCAGGGACTGGTCAGAAGCCTCGTATTCCTCATATTCCTCCGGTGCCATTGCCAACGCCGTAGAGTTTCCTATGGGAAATGAAGCCGCGGCCTTTTATCGCCTTCTTGTTGGACAGGACTTAACTGCTTATCAACAATTCGAGACTGGGCAGGAGGCCTCTATTCTGCTCGCCGGAATCGACTTTAATCAAACCGGCGGCGAACTCCTCTTTAACCATCCCAAGGCCATCGCGACCGATGGAACCCGCCTCGCGTTTTGCGACGGAAACAACAACCGCGTTCTGGTCTGGAGGACCCTCCCGGAAACGAGCAACGTTCCTCCCGACTTGGTCCTTGGGCAGCCTGACATGGATTCAAACGACGCGGGCGACGGACCCGACGAAATGAACTGGCCGGCCGGCATCAGTCTCCACGACGGGAAGCTTCTCGTGGCAGACACCTACAACAACCGCATTCTTGTCTGGAACACGATCCCCGCCTTGAGCGGTTCCGCTGCCGACCTTGTTCTCGAGGGAACGCAGCCAGGTGACAGCTTCCCGCTTACGCCCCGCAAGGATCGATTTGTCTGGCCCTGGAGCGTCTGGACCGATGGGGATAAACTCGTCGTCACCTCGACGGCAACCTCCTCCGAAGGAGGCATTCGTTTCGGGGGATGGGTCCTGATCTGGAACAAATTCCCGGCCTCTTCAGCCGACCCCGCCGACATCCTCCTGACCGCAGATGCTGATGCAGGCACACCACGGGGAATCACCTCTGACTCGCAGAGCCTCATCATCGGAGACCACAACGCGAAGAATACATCCTCCCCGATGGGTGCCTGGGTCTGGAAAACCTTCCCAACCCAGGACGAGGCCCCCCCCGATTATTTCCTGACCGACCCCTTTGCTCCTACAATCTGGCTACAAGGCGACTTCGGAAGCGACGGTTCCCTCTACATCATGGGATCTACACTCCACATCTGGAACGAGCTGCCGGCCTCCGATAGCGTCACCCCGGCTCTTTCTCTCAACAAGAACGTCTTCGGCCTACGGGGCGGTGACTGCTCTGGGGTCGCCCTTGCGGGAGATCAAACCTACTTGAGCGACTATAATGGCAACCGCTTGGTTGGCTTCATGAACCCGATTACATCGGAGCAGCAGATTCCCGAGGTGGTTCTCGGCGCTCCTGACCTCGCAACGGATACTCTGCTCAGCCATCACTTCATTACCAATCCGGCCATAGCCACCGATGGCGAGAGCCTGGTCGTTGGCTCGGGCTACGATCGAACGCTCTCGATCTGGAGCGAGATTCCCGCGACCAGCGGTACGCCCCCGACGATCCGGATTGATCAGGTCGACAGTGCCAGTGACATTGCGCTCCACGATGGAGTTCTTGTGGTCGCGGGTCAACTCGCCACCCTGAAGGTCTGGAGCGCCCTTCCTTTTTCTGGGGAAGATCCCGACTGGGAATTTAACGGCTCGATCGGTTCGGTGACGTTCAGCCGTGTGAGCGGCATCGCTCTCGATGACCGCTATTTTTATCTCTCCGGCGGCACCGGTCAAATCCATGTCTGGTCCGAAATCCCCCTCTTTGGAGAGGACCCACTGTTTACTCTTCAGGCGGAAGGGGCCGGGCACGACCTGCATAGCGATGGCCAACACCTTGTCGCCAGTTCAGGTGGCATTACCCTCATCTACGAAATTGAGACCCTTGGGGCCGGCGTGCAGGCCGAGGAAATTGTTCAAACCAATTTTATCTCAGCCAGTCGAGGGGAGGCCCAAATTTCCGGCGACAGACTCTACCTCGTCGACTTCGGTTTCAACCGGGTGCACGTATGGAACGACTGGGGTGATGCTGTCGGCGGGCGGGAGCCCGACGCCTTTCTCGGTGCCACCGGTGTCGGCGATGTCACCCCCGGTATCAGTCAATCCTCCCTGTTCTGGCCCAGGCGCCTGGCCACAGCCGGTAGTCGCCTTTGGATCGGAGAGTACAAGTTCTCCGGCCGGGTTGTTCTTTTCGAGGCCCGGTGATCCGGCCCTGTCGCCAGAGATGCATCTTCCCCGCCGGAGCCGTTACGGGTTGGGGCATTTCCTGGGGCAACTGTTTCCACCAGCCTTTTTGCCCTATTGGACCATCAACTCCTGCGCCCCCTTGGGAATGGTAAAGCGGACAAGGCGCTGACCACTAAGCTTCGTTATTTTGGAGGCTACGTCTTCGAAGCCCGGCAAGACGCCTGCCCCCATCTACCTCCACTCAACCAAGTCCATCCGCATCATCCAAACCACGCGCACCTTCGCTCTCCTCAACTCGTTCCAATAAGAAACCCGATGGCGGTTGACGGTTCTACAGACATCCCCAGACCATCGTGAGGCGACCCCGAACCGATTGCTCCTTGGACCCACCCCGGGATGAATCGCCGCGACAAGATTCCAGCCTGCGGTAGTCGCGTGAGGACGTGTTGTGGAACCACCGAAAACAGCGGGGAATGTCAGCGGCCTATTCGAAGTAGGGTCGTAACTCCAACAGCCCGAAAACGAGTTGTTGATCAGTGGGGCCACCCGCACCCTCCGGGGAGGCCCAGTCGGAGAGGACTAGGTCAGCCTGGGTTTCCCGTGCGCGGAAGACCAGATGATGGTAGCCGTGGTAATACTGGTGATTCCTGTAGTGGAAAGACCGGCGGTGGTCGCTCCGGATGGAAGTGTTGATGAGTTGAAAACTCTTTTCCGGGATGAGGTCTGTATTAGTGACCTCAATGGTTACCGCCAGTTCTTTTTTTTCAGAGATTCCGTTCGCCATGTCCCCGTAATCACCCGTATAGACTGTCAGGAGGTAAGCCCGGCCCGGCCTCAAGTCCCGTAATGGTTGGGTCGCTCTGTTGGGGCCGACTCTGCTGCGGGTCATGACCAGGCCGTAATCCGCGTTCATGGCCGCACTGGTAACGAACAAATTCTGGAGGCCGTCAATGTGCCGGGCATCCACCGAGCCGGGTTCGGCGGCCTGGACGTCCCAATGGTCAAGCCCATCCGCAAAGTCGACGTTGCGAATGTGGTTGAGCTCATAGAGGAATCCGTACTCCTTGGAGAGAAGGTCTGTTTTCCCTTCGATGCAGTAGTGGCGGTAGAGTTGCCCGACCCAACGAACAATTTCTTCGTCCGCCTTGCGTGACGCGTAATCCGATACCCCCGCTAGCTCCCAGAAGACGGGATCATTGGCCATGAGCTTGAACATCTTGTCGGTAAACACCTTGAAATCGACCCGGCTGTGAGAGCCCCAATTCCCGGTGGTGGGCATGCAGAAATAGCCAAGGACCTCAAGCGTCGCTTTCTGTATGCCGGGTGCCAGCTTGGCCCAATGTTCTAGATTGACTCGTAAGTTTGCTTCGAAATAAGACCGGGCATAAGGTAGGGGCACCTCGTACAGGTAGGTTTCGAGCCCGCTCAGGTCGCCCTGCTTGGCCAACATGTCCGCAAAGGCGACGGCGTATTCCCCATAATAACATCCATGGTTGTAAAACGCCATAAACTGTTTGTCGTCAAAGCGTCCCTCCCTTCGCAATCGTTGTAATGCCTCGGTCCAGGCGTCGAACTTTTCCTTGCTGTATGCCCCGAATTCATCAGCACCAATGGTGTCACACAGGGGATCATTCAGGGGGTCGCGTTCTGCCCAGTACTTGTACGCGCTTTCGGCGTCAATGGGTGAACTGCCGATGCCGGGAACGACTTGTTCATACACAATTTTCCGGCCGGATGTCTTCCAGGCGCGGGCTCGGTCCTTTTCAACGAACCGGCTCCGAGCCCCGTAATGGGCGGAGAGCGAGTTGCAATTACGCAACACATCATTCCACAGCCAATCCCAGGTCATCAGGGGAAGTTGAGGAATGACGTGCCCTCCCCACGCGTTCACGGGGCTGGTTGCCGATGGCGGTTCTCCGGGTTGCTGGCACATACGGATATAGAGGGTCTCGGGCATGGTACGGACGATGAGCGATTGGTCCGACTGTCTCCCCTTCGCCTCG
>CAZTAB010000158.1:0-8478 GCA_964611475.1 uncultured Verrucomicrobiota bacterium
CGGAACTCACCGTGACCGACCGGAGCAGCCAGACGCTGACGGAACGGGTGGAAGACTACGAACGGGACCTGCTCCGCGACGCCCTGAAATCCGCCCGGGGGAACATGGCCGCCGCCGCGCGCACCCTGGGCGCAACCCAACGCATCATCGGGTACAAGGTGCAAAAGTATGAAATCGCTCCGAAAAAATATGCGAGCTAGCCGCCGAAAAGGGCGCGATGCACCATCCCTTTTCACCGTAATCTTCATGACCATCTAATGTCGCAGGCTACGAGCCGGCCCATGTCTGCGTCGCGTCAAGCCGGCTCATTGAGTCCCCCCCCCTCTGTGAACGACATCGTCCAACTCCAGCCAGCCGATTTCGACGAGGCCCTGGATCTCCTGAATCTGGCTTTCGGTTTCAAAGCGCCCCCGGACGATTTCGAGTCCATTCTGCCGAAGCTATACCAGCCGAACCGCATGGGTTGGAATTACGCGATCCGAACCCGGGAAGGTCTTCGCGCCATCGTGGGCGTGTTTCCCATGACCTTTCACGTGGGCTCCACCCGGCTCAAGGTCGGGGGAATCGGCGGCGTGGGAACGCACCCGGCTGCCCGAGGTGAAGGGCACATGTCCCGGCTGATGAACTACTGCCTGGGAACGATGAAACGGGAAGGGTTCGATCTCTCCTGCCTGGGAGGGCTTCGCCAGCGTTACGCAAAATTCGGGTACGAAACCGGTGGCGTGCGGCACAACTTCCAGGTGCTACGTCAAAACATCCAGCGGGTTCCGGAAGCGGACCGACCCGTTCGGTTTTGTCCACTTGCCAACGAGAATGCGGAGGCGCTGGCCACCGTCCAGGAATTACACGATCGATCTCCGGTCCGCGTGGACCGGCCCATGCAGGACTTTCAGGTCATTTGCAGGAGTTGGGACAACTGGGCATATGCGGCCCACGACCAAGAAAACCGGGTCGCAGGCTATCTCGTTGCAGATAAAACCGGAGCTCTGATCCTTGAATTGCACGCGAGGGATACCACAAGCGCCCTTGCGATGGTGCGCAGCTGGATGGACGAACACTGCATTGACGACCTGCGCATCCTCGCCAAGCCATCGGACCGGGAACTCGTCCACGCCCTTGGGAATTGCGCTCAGGAACATCTCATCACGCACTCGTATTCTTGGAATATTTTCAACTGGCCCCGGACTGTGAATGCATTCCTGCAACTATACACGGGAAAAGAACCATGCCCCGCAGGAAGTTGCGTGGTCGAGGTGGAGGACGTTTCCCGGCTTCGACTCTCCGTCACTGAGGAATCGGCGGCATGCAGGGAAACCTCCCAGCCCGCGAGTATTCACTGCACAAAACGGCAGGCAATCCGCCTTTTGTTCGGGCCTGCAGCACCGGACTCCCTCATGACGCTACCTCAAGCTGCCGGGATTCTTCGAGCCTGGTGCCCCCTTCCTCTGGGATGGTCGAGCGTGGATGCAGTGTAGCCGGGACGACCTCGGTTCGAATGGTGAACAAAAAACGCTGCTCCTGGACAATGCCACAGATCAGGTTCTCCCCATCCTTTCACCCCACCAAGTTCACTCTACTCGACAGGATCCATCGAATCAGAATCTACGGCAAATATAATACATTTTTGTAACTTATTATAAAAATAGAGACATTAACGTATACAGAAACAAACCCAACGACGATTATGTACACATAAATAACTTTTATTAGTACTTCATTATAAACATCTTACGAAATGGAGTCAAAATAAATACCCCGGATGGCACAGCTGATGCTAGGTCGAACTCAATTGAGTGGCGTGGGCCTCTGGTGGGCTTCGTCCAAGTAACAGGCACTTGATAGGAGGTTGGAAAATGAAAACGTGGAAGTGGATGTCGGCACTAGCCGGCTTGGCGTTACTTATGGTGGCGGCACCGCTGACGGGGTTCGCCCAGGAAGGCGCCGAGGCCGCCGCGCCGGCGGCCCCCGTCGTCGAGGACGGAGATACAGGCGACACGGCTTGGATGATGACCAGTTGCGCGCTTGTTCTTTTGATGACGCCGGGGCTTGCCTTTTTTTACGGGGGCCTGGTTCGGCGGAAGAACGTTCTCTCGGTACTGGTCCAGTGCTTCATGGCGATGTGCCTCATGGCGGGCGCGGGGGTTGTCATTGGGTACAGTCTCGCGTTCGCCCCCAGCATGTTGGGAGGCGTCATCGGCGGGTTTGATCACGTTTTCCTCAAGGGCGTTGGCTACGATGTCGGGGACGGAAACATTCCTCCGATGCTGTTCATGATTTTCCAATGCATGTTTGCCATCATCACCCCGGCGCTCATTCTTGGGGCCTTCGCCGAACGGTTGAAGTTTGGCTCTTATTGCGTTTACATCCTGCTCTGGCTTTTCCTTGTTTATTGTCCTGTTTGCCATTGGGTCTGGGGAGGCGCTGAGGGATTCTTTGGCCTGGGCGGCGATGGAGCCCTGGACTTTGCAGGCGGAACGGTCGTCCACATTAACGCGGGGATCTCGGCGTTGGTATGCGCGATTGTCCTCGGCAAGCGCGTGGGCTACCCCGACAAAATCTCGCCGCCGCACAACTTGCCCTTTGCCGTCCTGGGAGCGGGTCTCCTGTGGTTCGGATGGTTTGGATTCAATGCCGGAAGCGCTGTCGCAGCCAACGGATCGGCGGCGAACGCATTCGTGGTGACACAGGTGGCCACCGCCGCGGCGGGACTTACGTGGGCTATTCTCGACAGAATCATGAGCCAAAAACCCACCTGCCTGGGGATTATTACCGGCGTGGTTGCCGGCCTGGTAGCCATTACCCCTGCATGCGGGTCGGTGAGTCCCATCGGCGCGTTGTTCGTGGGCGCTGGCGGGGCCATCTTTGCTTTCATCGCGGTCAACCTGAAGGGGAAACTTGGATACGACGACTCGCTCGACGTGTTTGGCGTACATGGGGTTGCCGGCATCTGGGGTGCCCTGGCCGCCGGGCTCTGGGCCACCTCCGTGGTCCCCGGCAACGAAACAAACGGGCTCTTCTTTGGGAATCCGGCCCAGTTGGCCATCCAGATCAAAGCCGTGGTCTCCACCATCATCTGGGCTGGGGTGATTTCCTTCATCCTGCTCAAAATCATCGATCTTACGATCGGGTTGCGGGCGGAGAACCGGGACGAGCAGGTCGGACTGGACCTGACCGAACACGCGGAAACGGCCTACACGCTGGTGGATTAATTCAACAGGCGGAGACGAAGCTATCATGAAATACATTATCGCAGTGATTCAACCCGACCGGCTCGACGCCGTCCTCGACGCCTTGGAAGAGAAGGCCGTGCACCTCGTAACCGTTACCCACGTAATCGGGCGCGGAAGGCAGAAGGGGGCTGCGGAAATCTACCGCGGCCACAAAGAGGCCGGGAGCTTGATCCGGAAGGTCAAACTCGAGATCGGCATCAACGAGGACTACCTGGAGGCCACCGTCGAGGCGATCAGCACAAGTGCCCGCGTTGGAGAAGGCAGTATAGGCGACGGGAAGATCTTCGTGCTCGATCTTCAAGACTGCATCCGCATACGCACGGGGGAGCAGGGACCAGAAGCCATCGGCTGAGGAAGATAAAGGATTGGCGCGAAGAGGCTCATGAAACTCCGACAGGACAAAAGGGAACGATAGATCAGGCCTCTTCGCCGTCAATCGACCAAACCAGCCAAGAATCCATGAACAGAGAAGAGCGGCAGGATTACCACCTGCCGCTCTTCTTCTTTCGCTCCACCAGCGGTGTCCTCCTTCCGCAACAAGCGGTTGATTTGCTCCGTACCGGGATAAATGCTTGAGGCCATTCGTGCACCCGGTTCAGCATTTCAAATGACTTGGCTTTTCAACATTTTTTTCGGTTGTTTCCGGAGGGAACAGCTGCACTACATTTTTGTAACAATCTTGTCCCATATTTTTTCTTTTGTTCTTCAGGGGTGGATTTCTATAGCGAATGCTTACAATTCTGTGTATCTTAATTGTGGCCTTAAAAGCTTCCGGATAGGCAGTAAATCCGGGCGTTTTGAAATGCCGGAGTAATCATGAAAAGTGGAAGTTCAGTGGTGAGCGACAAGCCCAGGGAGGTTTGTGGGTTGGTCGGCGTCTATGGGGTACAGGACCCGGCCCAGCTCATCTATTCCGGCCTGTTTTCCCTGCAACACCGGGGGCAGGAGGGAGCAGGGATAGTCGTCGGAGACGGGGATAAAATCCGTTCAGTAAAGGGGATGGGATTGGTTGCGGAACTGCCGGAGCGTAAGCCCCTGGAGGAATTGCCCGGCCACTTGGGAATCGGTCATGTCCGGTACTCCACCACCGGGTCGTCCCGCATGCAGAACGTGCAGCCGCTGGTCGTGGAATGCCTGGATGGCATCTGGGCCATCGCCCACAATGGAAACCTCATTAACGCGAAACAACTCCGGGTCTCCTATCAGGAGGCCGGGGCTATTTTCCAGACCAGCACGGACAGCGAGGTGCTGCTCCACCTGATTGCCGACCCCATGTACCGATCCCGTCCACGCCGGGTCGAGCGGGCACTGGCCGAACTCAAGGGTGCATTTTCATTCCTCCTCATGACGGAGGATTGCGTGATGGCCGCGCGGGACCCCTACGGCTTTCGCCCCTTGTCGATCGGACGTCTGGACGGCGGATACGTGTTCGCCAGCGAGACATGTGCGCTCGAGCAGGTGGGGGCCGAGTATGTTCGCGATGTCCTGCCGGGGGAACTGGTCACCGTGGACGAGAAGGGACTGCGGAGCACAAGCTTCTGCGAGCCGGTCGCCGGCTCACTCGGCCAGTGTATCTTCGAGCACGTCTACTTCGCACGCCCCGACAGCATGATTTTCGGACAACAGGTGCATGACGCCCGCCTACACCTGGGCAGTCGCCTGGCCGAAGAACACCCGGTCGATGCGGACATCGTCATCGCGGTGCCCGACAGCGGAAACTCGGCAGCGCTCGGCTACTCACAGCGAAGCGGCATCCCTCTCGATTACGGTTTTATGCGGAATCACTACGTGGGCCGTACATTCATCATGCCGAACGCGAAGCAACGCTATGACGGAGTGGACCTGAAACTCGCCGTTGTGCCCGGCGTCGTCAGGGGGAAGCGGGTCGTGGTGGTGGACGACTCCCTGATCCGCGGCACGACGTCTCAGCGGCGCATAAACGCCCTGCGCAGCGCGGGCGCGACGGAAATCCACATGCGCATTTCCTGCCCTCCCACACGTCATCCCTGTTTTTTCGGCATCGACTTTCCCACCACCGAGGAGTTGATTGCACACAACCACAAAGTGGAAAAAATTTGCGAGTTTATCGGAGCGGACAGTCTCGGTTACCTGAGCCTGGAAGGTTTGTTGTCTGCGGTGGAGCAACCCGCCGACTACTGCACCGGCTGCTTCAGCGGAAGGTATCCGCTGGAAGTTCGGGCCAAACAGACGAAGCACTCCCTGGAGAGCCCTCAGGTCGTGCCCGTCTAGGCGCCCGAACAGGCAAAGGAGCATCGTATCGCCCAGGTGTCGTGTGGACGTTTGCGCCCGCGAAGCAGCAGGTGGATTGCGGAGTAAGAGCATGGAAAAAAAACAGATTCAACCCGGGTACCCCGAGCCCTTCGGCCTTTATCACCCGCAGCATGAACACGATGCCTGCGGCGCGGGATTCATCGCGAACCTGCGGGGCGAAAAGTCGCACGACACGATCGAGCAGGCCCTCGAGATCCTCGTAAACCTAACGCACCGCGGCGCGTGCGGCTGCGACGAAAAGACCGGTGACGGCGCGGGCCTGCTCATCCAGATGCCCCACGCCTTCATGCAGCAGGCGACGGCGCAGGAAGGGATCTCCCTGCCGGACGCTCAGGAGTACGGCGCAGGGCTGGTCTTTCTTCCCCGTGACGCGCAGGAACGAAGCTACTGCATGGAACAGTTTGAACGGGTCGTCAAGGACGAGGACCTTGACTTCCTCGGTTGGCGCCACATGCCGGTGGACAACAGCGTGATAGGGGAGGTCGCTCGTTCGGTTGAACCCCACATCCAAATGATCTTCATCGGCCGGGGCCCGGGCATCAAGGACGACCGGCATTTCGAGCGGAAACTCTACGTCGTGCGCAGGGTGATCGAAAACAGGATTCAGGCGTCGAGGCTGAAGGAGAAGGCGTATTTTTATCTTCCCTCCCTATCCTGCCGGACCCTGATCTACAAGGGTCTCCTCCTGGCCGACCAACTTGAGCCCTACTTTCACGCCGACCTGAAAGACGTATCGATGGTTTCGGGGCTGGCCCTGGTGCACCAGCGCTACAGCACGAACACGTTCCCCACTTGGGACCTCGCCCAGCCCTTCCGTTTTCTCTGCCACAATGGGGAAATCAACACGGTTCGGGGCAACACGAACTGGATGCAGGCGCGGCAGCACCTGTTCAAATCGGAGTTTTTTGGGGATGACATTGAGAAGCTGTTTCCCATCATCACGCCGGGCGCGAGCGACTCGGCGGCACTCGATAACGCGCTGGAACTACTCTGCCATACCGGACGAACCCTCCCGCACGCCATCATGATGATGATTCCGGAGGCCTGGCAGAATCACGAAACGATGACGGAAGAAAAACGGGCCTTCTATGAGTACCACACCTGCGTCATGGAGCCATGGGACGGACCCGCATCGATCCCGTTCACCGACGGCCAGTGCATCGGTGCAGTGCTCGACCGCAACGGGCTTCGCCCCTCCCGCTACACGGTCACCAAGGATGGCCGGGTTGTCATGGCTTCGGAAACAGGCGTGCTGAATATTGATCCTGCCGACGTCGAGTACAAGGGGCGCCTGCAGCCCGGCCGCATGTTCCTGGTGGACATGGAGGCGGGACGGATCGTGGACGATGAGGAAATCAAGCACGAGGAATCCGTCCGCAAGCCGTTCGCCGGGTGGGTGAAACAGAACCGGGTCACGTTCGATGACCTTCCTGGCGCGCGGGACGTGCCCGGCACGGATTTCGGCACACTGCTGACCCGGCAAAAGCAGTTCGGCTTCACCCAGGAGGACCTGAAGATCATCCTCGGCCCCATGGCCATGGACGCCAAGGAGCCTCTCGGCTCCATGGGCGACGATACCCCGATGGCCGTGCTCTCGGACCGCCCACGCCCCCTGTACGATTACTTCCGTCAGCTGTTCGCGCAGGTCACCAACCCACCGCTGGACGCAATTCGCGAGGAACTCGTAACCTCTCTTGTCACGACCATTGGAGCGGAACAGGACCTGTTCCAGGAATCCCCCCTCCACTGCCATCAGTTCCGGCTGGAGCAACCCATTCTGACGAATGAGGAACTGAAGCGGCTGGCCGAGATAGACGAGGGCAACCTGAAGGGAACCGTCCTGCCGATTCTCTACCCCGTGGCAGACGGTGGCCCGGGCCTGGAACAGGCCATCGGGACGCTCTGTGAAAATGCATCAGCCCGCATCGACGAAGGCTGCTCGGTGCTCGTGCTCTCCGACCGGAATGCATCCCGGGCAATGGCTCCGATTCCTGCGCTACTCGCCGTTGGCGCCGTGCATCATCACCTGATCCGCGTTGGGAAGCGGACCCGGTGCGGCATCGTGCTGGAAAGCGGAGAGCCGCGGGAAGTGCACCACCATTGCGTCCTGTTCGGGTACGGCTGCTGTGCGGTGAATCCCTATCTGGTGTATGAATCCTTTGACGACATGATCGCCAAGGGAATGCTGCGCGACATGACCCTCGCGCCTGCCATCAACAACTATATCAAGGGACTGGGCAAGGGCATCCTGAAGGTCATGTCGAAAATGGGAATCTCCACCCTGCACAGCTACCGCGGCGCACAAATTTTCGAAGCACTGGGCCTGAACGACGAGGTGATCGGGCGCTACTTTTCCGGCACGCCCTCCCGGGTCAACGGCATGGACCTTGACACCATCGCGGAGGAGGTGGCGAAACGCCAAGCCTCTGCCTATCCGGAGCGGATCATCCCGGAGGCCTCCCGCCTGACGGTGGGAGGGAAATACCAGTGGCGACGACGCGGGGAATACCACCACTATAACCCGCTCTCCATAGCCAAGCTGCAGCAGGCGACACGATCCGGCAGCTACGCGACCTACAAGGAGTACGCGAAACTCATCAATGCGAAAAGCTCCGTCATCGGGACCCTCCGCGGGCTGTTCGAGCTGAAAATCGATCCATCACGATCGATTCCGATTGAGGAAGTCGAACCGGTGGACGGAATCGTGAAGCGCTTCAAGACCGGCGCCATGTCCTACGGGTCCATCAGCAAGGAGGCACACGAGACGCTGGCAATCGCAATGAACGAGATTGGCGGCCGGAGCAACTCAGGCGAGGGCGGAGAGGACGAGGACCGCTTCTCCAAGGATCCCGACGGGAGCTGGCGGAACAGCGCGAGCAAGCAGGTCGCGTCCGGCCGATTCGGCGTCACCAGCCACTACCTGGCCAACGCGAGCGAACTTCAGATCAAGATGGCG
>CAZTAB010000159.1:0-2099 GCA_964611475.1 uncultured Verrucomicrobiota bacterium
CACTCTCTTTTCGTTAACCTGCATGTCCCTCGAATGCAATCATCGCCTTCAGGACCCCGTCTCCATATGAGGCAACGAGGTCGAAGGCTTTCGACGTTTCCTCGAACGAGAACCGGTGGGTGATCATCTGGCCCGCGTTGACGGCGCCTGATTCGATGAGGTCCAGTGCGTCTTGCACGCACCCCTCTTGGCGCCTGACGTTGTAGAGGGTGATTTCCTTCCTCCGCATCTTGTCGATTTGGAATGAAATCCGGTCTGCAGAGGGAATGCCAATCAGCATCAACTTCCCACCAGGCTTGAGGAGCTCGATGCTCTGGTCGATGGCATCCTGCTCGCCGCAGCACTCGAATACCACGTCGAGGCCTTGTGGCTCGTGTTCCCGGATCGCCGTCGGGACGTCGTCGCGGTCCGGATTGGCCGTCCAAGTCGCCCCGGACATCTTCGCGTGGTCCAGGCGCGCATCGATTCGGTCGGTGCAGTAGATTCCTTTCGGCTCCATGGTCAATGCGGGCAGGAGGATGCAGGTCCCGATGGGCCCCATGCCCAGGATCCCGACAGATGCGCCGGCAAGCGGAATCGATTTTTTGACCGCGTACACGCCGATAGCCAGCGGTTCGGAAAGCGTGGCGTCCTCGAACGATGTCCGGTTCCGAATCGGGAAGCAGTTTTGCTCCGGCATGACAATGAACTCGCTGAGACTTCCCTCCACTTGCCCCGGGCATCCAAGAAACCGGTTCTTGCGGCAGGTGTTGCTTCGTCCGGCCCTGCATTGATCGCATTCTCCACAGGTGATGGCTGGCTCCACTGCAACGCGGTCTCCCGGGCGCAAACTTTGCACGGAGGGACCGGTCTCCACCACCGTGCCCGCGCACTCATGACCGACCGTGAAGGGGTATTCGACTACCTGGCTTCCGATGCGACCGCTCACGTAATAGTGAATATCTGATCCGCAGACTCCGACCGCTTCCATACGAATACGGACATCTCCCGGATTTCGGATCGGTGGATCCAGGACCTCGATCAACTCCATTCCGCGAATTTCGGTGAGGACCATTGCCTTCATAAGTACTTCACGTTGGTGCGATTCATAATCATCGCTGCGGCAAGCTTTCACTTGTTCACAACACCGGCGAAAAACGGCCACCCGGGTGAGTTGTCCATTCGCCCTCGGCACGTCAGATAGCCGACCAATTTTCCTATATCCTGTATTTCCGAACCAGGCGGGTTTGGCTTCGTCACTCCCGGCGACGTCTGTGAAACGATCACGCCGCGCAAGATCACAACATGGGGTGGCATCATGCAACGGACCCGGTCCTGGCGCAATCGACGAGAAACCAAACACACGACGGGACACCGTCTTCCCAACAAGCGGCCACATGCAACCGCCTCCATTCTCAGGAGTATGTATAAATGATGTAATATATTCCGTAAAGTATTTATAATAAGCAATATAGGAATTTTGTCGTCCGTGTAGCTCTCAATCCTGTACATGGGGGAAATGAAAACGCCGGGGGATGGATCCGAAGGATATGGAGGTCGTTCTGGAGACGATCCAAGGATGCGAAAACGTGGAATGGTGAAAAGAAAAGGCATGACTACTTCGTGTCTGTGAGGTCCTGCCAGTTATTCCGGGTGTCGGACGTCGTTAAAACGAACAAGACCAGGGCATTTCTCAAGAAGGGTGTCCTGATGGTGACTCTTCCGAACACCGGAGCGGTGAAGAGGCGATAGCATATGATTACCACTCTATCGTCACCATGCTCTTCTTGCTCCTTGCAGATCGCTCGGCCGCTTCGACAATACGAAGCGCGTCGCGCGCGTCCTGCATGGAAGAGAGGGGCGGCATCCTCTTCAGAATGCATTGATTAACGAAGTAGTCGACTTCGTACCGGAAGGCGTCCACGTAGCCCGGCATTCCGAACCCCGGTCCGGTATCGTCTTCGAACTGGGCTTCGTTCCACGAATAACAGACGCCGCCCTTCGTTCCCAATACCTTGTAGAGGACACTCCACGGATCGTTTGTGACGTCCGCTGCGGCAAAGTTGGCCCACAAGTTCGCAATGGCCCCGCTGGGCATTTCGCAGGTGATCGAAACCGTG
>CAZTAB010000160.1:0-3642 GCA_964611475.1 uncultured Verrucomicrobiota bacterium
TTCCTTGAGCGCATAGAAAGATGATCGGGATAGAATGAGTACAAAACCCCTAAAAGAATACGTGGGGCAGTGAAGTTCGCTCAAGTGCTTCTCCAGGCCATTACCTTCGTCTTGGCTTTTTCGATTTGCGCCCTTCCCATAGCGGAGGGCTCGATAAAAAGGGAGGGCACTACAACCGAACGACTGGTGAATACCACCAGCACCGAACGTCCTCAAAAGCGAACATCCAGCCAGAGTCTCCACAGGATCAGAGACCGAGCAAGTTTGAAGGTGGCGAATCCGCCCGGTGGAAAACAGATTCCTTGAACAACGGTTGAATCTCACAATCAGCCGGGGCTCGTCTTGAAGATTCACCAAAACGATCGCCTGGTGGATGCAGTCGTTGGGCCGAGGTTCGCGTCGGAGGGATCCTGACTGCACTGTATGGACTTCCCGCAGAACTGTTCACAGCACACACCCCCCCGTATTGGATATGAATGGATTACAACCAGAAGGAGTGAACTCCAAATGACACATAAGAACCTTGTTTGCCGGTTGCGGCATGCCGCCACTGGATCGGTCGTACTGCTCCTGGCGTGTTGTGCGCAGGCATCAGTCCGCCAAGCGCGGCCTGCCACTATTATTGAACCTAATCCCGGCGTGTTCGTGGCCGCGGCGGACTATTCGTTCTACAACTACAAGGATTACAGCCACGTCACCCAGCGCTCCCCCACAGACCGGATCAAGAAAACGTTGGATCTGACCGATCTGTCGGAGCAGGACTTCGCCTCCATTGAATCCGCCACGGTCAGTATCTTCATTCACGTCCAGGATGGCGCGGGCGACGGGCTCGACGAGACGTTCGACGTGGTAGTCAACGGCCACAGCAACACATTCCCAACGGAAAACCTGGCCAGCACCGGGTGGGGCTGGTTTGACACTCGATTGGCTATCAACTGGTTCGATTTCGACATCTCCGGCGAAGAGCTCGTCCACGGCGCGAACGAGATCGTCATTCACCTCAGCCCGAATTCTTCCAAGGACGACGATCAATTGGTCATCGGCATCGACATGTTCGAGGACCAGGGCTGCAGCGCCCGATCCACGGACGCCGGCGCGACGTGGATGCCCCGGCCGCTGAACAAGGCCGGCTTTTCCGGAGAGTACATGGTTCGGCTGGTTCTCCTGGACCGAGACGCCGACAAGGAGAATCTCTCGTTCAGCCACGAAAATTTTCCCGCCCTGCCGGCGGTCGATATGGCGCCGGCGATCAAACCATTGCCAGCGTCCCCTGATGAGCCTCCCCGCCTGGTGGAGGGCGACGATAGCGATAGTTTCGAGAACGGGGCGATGCGCGTTGAGCTTCGACATCGCGACGGCATCGCGCTGGAGAAACTGGTCCATAAATCCATGCAGGCGGACGCGATGCGGGAGCCGATGAAACAAAACCTCTTCGCACTGGAGGTCGACGGTGAACGTCTGACCGGTCCGGATTTTTCGGTGTTGCGCAAGGAGATCATCGAATCAACACCGGAACGCCTGATCGTTGTATACGATCTATCGCACGATGCCGCGCAGATCTCCGGACGCCTTAGGGTTACCATGGACCGCTCCGAAGAATTGCTCATTGGGCTGTCCATCCAAAACCGGGCCGACCAGAATCGGGTCATTAAAGCCGCCTTTCCGGTACTGGGCGGGTTGGGATGGAGTGACGGGTTCGTGGAAGATCGGTATCTCTATCCATACGGCACGGGCGTCGTACTGGACCATCCCGGCCGGTTCAATTCCGGGTACGGCGGAGGGGGCACCTATTTCCAGCAGATGGCCTCCTTCAATCCGTCGCAGGGCGGCGGTCTATACCTTCGAGTGAACGACCAGACCGGAGAATACAAGATCCTCCACCTGCTCAAGGCTGATCGCAATGAGGACGATCCCACGTTCATGATCAATCCGATCCTGTCCGATGGCCATCACGGCCGGGCTCCCTATGAGCTGATCCTCTGGGAACCGTTCGAAAAAACCATGGGGACCAGCATGGCGTTTTCCTACTTTGGAAGGGACATGGAGCCCGACGAACGGTGGCGGTTTGCCTCCGCGACCCTGGGCGTCATGAACAGCGATTGGCGGGTGGCCATGAACGCCTACCGAAAATGGTTTGAAGGATTCTCTCACAAGAACCGCTATCCGAATACCATGACGAAGATCTTTAATTACGCCAGCACCGGACCGGAATGGGGCTACCGGGGACCGGGCGACAAGGAAGCCTACAACCCGGATCCGACCGTGTGGGGCCACAAAGTCATGGGCCACGAGAGCGAAGATATCATGACCAAGATCGTGGGCGGGCTGGAACACTCCGGGTATTGGGAGCACGAGGAAATCACGGACGAAATGATGGCACGGAACAAGGCCACGGCGGCAAAGTACGGCCTGACCTTTGAGCTCTTCCCGTCTCGTTACGGGATGCTGGAAGGCAAGTATGTCCTCTGGGGAAACCAGGGCGACTACGGCCTGCAAGGCTACAACGAGCGCTGGGGCGGCCTGCCCACGTTCCGTAAGTACATCGCCGATCTGAAGGCCCGGGGATACATTGCGACCCTCTACATCAACAAGGCGGAGGCCGGATTCGACACCCTCCTGGGCAAGGCGCATGGACCGGACTGGGCCACCATGTATCCGGAAGGCCATTACTTCTGGCCCTACTACGACTGGCAGATGTGCATGGACCATGCCCCATGGCGGACCTACCTGGCGGAGACCTGCGCACGGCTCATCGAGGAAACCGGCGCCGACGGAGTGCGCATCGACGAGATGGGCGGGGCGGCACGAATCTGTCTGAACAAGAAACACCCTCACACCTTTGCCCGTTGGCGCCACTATAACGAGCTTCAGGCGCAGTCCGATGCCGCGCGGCAAGTGCGCCGTGCCATGGACGGCGTGAATCCGAATTCGGTCCTCCTCTCGGAGTCCCAGGGTATCGACGTGCTGGGCCAGTACCTGGACGCCAGTTTGTGCTACGACCTGACGGAACAGCCGTTCACCGCCCACGTGGCGGCAAACTGGGAGGGGTTCGTCGGCATCAACATCCATCATTTCTACTTTCCCCGCCACAAGATGTTCGACTACCAGATCAGCCTGAAACAGCCTGAGTGGCGTTTCTTTAATGCCACCGGAGCATTTAATCGGGAATGGTGTTACCGCGAGCACCAGCGGCATATCCTGCGGGACAACAGCGATGCGTTCGGGTCGCTGGATCGGGAGCCGATGATCAGGTCAAAGATTCCCCTGGTGTACGTGAACAAATTCCCGGCGAAGGACAAAACCGTGTGGACCGTGTACAATGCGGCGAACATCCCGGCAAAGGGTGCTCTGCTGGACATCCCCGCCCGCAAAGGCACGCACTTGGTCGATCTGTACCGGTACCGCAACGTCAAAGCCTCCACGAGGGGCGACAAGACAGTGGTCGCCATCGAGCTCGAACCGTGCTCTGTCACCTGTATCGCGCAGCTGCCGAAGCTCATTGATGCAAGGCGCAAGGGCCCGGAACTCTCCGTGCGCCTGAAACATGATCTGCCGCGCGCCGAGGTTCGTGTCACCGACGGTGGGGGCACGACGGTGGCCGAGGGTGCGGTGGAGAATCGGGCGTGCAGGCTTTCGATCCCC
>CAZTAB010000161.1:0-3269 GCA_964611475.1 uncultured Verrucomicrobiota bacterium
TTTGAAGTCACGCGTGGATGCAGCCACCGAACTGGCTCGCATCACGCCTTTGCTTGGCCTCGCGTATCATTATTGGTGGAGGGGGCAGCCTGAGAGGACCGACGAGGTGCTCTGCAAAGTCATGGAGATCAATCCGGGAGACGACGATCTGCTTCGTAGTCTCGCCGGTTTCTACGAAAAGGTGGGGGATCTTGACCGTGCCTTGGCTCTGGTCCGCCGTGTGCAGGGTCGGTACGGGAGGGCATTCAAATCAACCCAGCAGTGGATCCTGCGGCTCGCCCTTGATTCAGGAAACCGGGAGATCGCGTCCCAGACCGCCCTTGCGTTGCTGCGAACGCGGATGAGCGCGGATGAACTTCTGGATCTTTCCGACTACCTTGTCACGCTTGATCATGCGGAGGAGGCCAGGCAGGCGCAGAGCCGCGCTGAGTCCCTCCGGAACATGGTGGGGCGTGCGCAGAGGACTGTTTCACCTCGCGGCAGCCAGACGCGGCAGCAGCGCATGCAAACCTATGCGTCGCGCGGGAACGAAGAGGAGGCCGTATTGCTGGCGCGCCAGAGTCTCCGGCAACTCAGCCGACAGAGGACTCTGGCGGATGTATCGTTGCGGGAGTTGAGCATCGAGGTGCTCAGGCAGTTCGATCAGCTCGAGGCGCTGATCGGGGAAACGGAGAAATCGCTGGAGACCACGCCCAAATCAAGGCAACTGCTTGAGCTTCTCTTTTGGTGTTATCGAGGTGATGACAGGGAGGGGGAAGCGCTGGATCTTCTTCGCCGCAGGCTTCCCGACGGCGTTGGCGGGGCGGAGATCCGGCTACGGGTCGCGAAGGTTTTTTTTGAGGAGCACCGGTTCGAAGACGTGGCCGAGCAACTTGAGGCGGTTTTGGAGGACGAGCCGGCCGCCCTTTTGGGCGCGCAGCAGAATTACAGGCTGTTGACCCAGACTTTTGTCCAGCTCAAGCGCACCGATCGGCTTGCGGGCTTGCTGCGCGCAATCGAGCCGGAGGATTTGCTCGGGAAGGGGAAGATTTTTCGAAAGAAACGCGAATCACTCGTCACCAGCATGGTGAACCTCGCACGGGACTGCGCCCGCAATTCCTCCCTCGAGTCCGATGTTACGCTTGCGGTTTGTGACCTTGTCGAGGGAATCATGTCAAGTGACCACTTCCGGCGTCCATACGGAGTGGATATATCCCATATCCGTGGAGAGGCACTGGAGAAGCTGGGCCGGACGGAGCAGGCGATGTTGGCGTTTCTCCGGTGCTTGACCGACGGTGAGTTTTGGCGGCGAATGGGGGGCAAGGCGCCAGCTTTTATTGCCCCGAACCTCTTGCATGGGGTGGACGGCTCGCGCGCAGGGTTGAAGGCCACGGTTCTCCGCGCGGTGAAGGCGGCCAGAGACTGCGGGCGGCTTCAGGATCTGGAGGATTAGGCTTTGCAGGAGGCAGAGGAGGAAGATGCTGCCTCGGCGTGCATTCTGATATTGTGTCGAATTTACGGCGCAGCTGATGAGCCCGTCGAGCCGTGGCTTGACCTTGCCCTGCGGTCGTCTGACTCCGCCCGGACCCGGGACCGTGGGGAGTGGAACCGGGTGATCAAGCGTGTGCTGATTGCGCAGGCGCACGTGGAGTGTGGGGAACCCAAGTTTGCCGCGGATATCTTCGCCTCGGTGCTGGCCCGTCCGTTACCCAAGGGGAACAGCGGAATGGAGGCGAACATCGTGGGGTATTTTACCTCTGCCTGCATTGATTCGGGACAAAAGGAACGTGCACGGAACTTTCTCCTGTCGGGCCTGGGCACCCTGGTGGCCGAGACAAGGCGCCGGGCCACTCCAGATACGCAGCAGCTTCAGCGGGCGCTGTCTGCCATGCAACGGTTGAGCGAGTTGGGTTTCTATATTGATGTCATGAATATAGCGCAGGCAGTCGAGTTCTCCTCGATTCCCCGGTCGTTGGAGCACTTCCGGCTACAGGCAACACGATTGGCTGAAAAAATCAGGAAGAAACATCTCCCGGAGGTCATGCGAGCGGGAGAGTCGGGAGCCATCATCGCGGAGGTCGAGCGGGAATACGAAGCGAGCCCGGATGATTCATCCAGGTGGGAAAAATTATTGTGGCTTTATGCGGCCGCGCTGGATACCAACCGAGCCGCCGAGCTGAGAATGAAGGTCGCGGCGCAGCAGCCGGAAAACGCCGCATGGCGCCACCTCCTTGCCCGGAGCAGCCTCGAGTCGGGTCAATACCCGGAAGCTTCGGATCATTATCGTGTTGTTTTGCAGCTCGATCCCCAGCTCGTTCTGGAGAAGCGGGACGAGTACAAGGAGCTGGTGCAGGCGTTCCTTGCGTCAGAGCGAATGGAGGAATTCTACAGCCTGATGAAGGCTGTGGACTATGGGGAGATTGTTGACTCTCCGGGACTCAACCGTCAGCAACGGGCTGTTCGTCTGGTAAACCTCCAGGCGCTCGCCCAGTACTGCCTGCAGGCGGATATCGATGCGCCGGGACTTGCGTTGCACATTGCCCGGGCCGTGCGCAGGGAAATCCTGGGCCGCCCAACAATTGGAAATCATGCGAAAGGCCTGGCCGACACGTGGCTGCAGGCGATCTCGCGCATGGAGATGGCGAAGGGGGAAAGCGTTCCGCAATACCTGGAAATTCTGGGAAGCCCCAGCCTTGCTGGGGCGTTTGGTGTGCAGTTGTCCGGCCCACGGGTGCAGCAGGAGTGGTGTCTCGGCATGCAGTGGACCAGGGAGGGGGTGACCGGTTTCCTTGATAATCTTTTCGATGAACTGGAAGCCTCCGGCCAACTGCCCGTTTTTGAGGAGGCCTGCCTGCGCGCACTGGATGCGGGGGAAACCGACAAGCAGTATCTTCTTGCGCTCTCCCGGCTCAAACAACCCCCCCTGCTCTGCACCACGGCGCTCGTCGCGCGGGCGATGTCAGGGGCCGCACGGTACCGGGCTCCCGCAGGGGATCGGGCGTACTTGCTCTGCCTCCTGGGGCAGGAGTTGATGCGCATTGGCCGGGAGGAGGAGGCTGCGCCGGTATTGAAGCGGGCGGTCGTCCTGAATGTCGCGTCCGGGCAGTTCTCCCGCACGTTGGATTCCATGGTGTACCTCGCGCGCACGTACCTCCAGTGCAATGACCGGGAGGCGGCCGCGCGGGTTTTTGATCGTCCAGTGATCCTGCATGCTTCCGCGGGTCGTCGCGGGCGATCAAATGATCAACGGGCCGATATGCACCTGAATATTGCGAAAAAGGCAAGGACAC
>CAZTAB010000162.1:0-18379 GCA_964611475.1 uncultured Verrucomicrobiota bacterium
TGCTTCACCGTGCGGACATGAACCCGACAGACTCCGCCGTGGGACAAAATACATTTTTTGTTAATAAAACAAGGGAACATGGGACTGCGCTCTTTCACCGCCATCGAGCGGCCCAAGACCTCGGGACCGGCTGGAACGACCGGGAGACGGGTTCAGGACAATGCCACCGAAAAGCTCTGTAGCAGCAATCGAGAGAAAAAGCGGGGCGGTCCAGGTCAGGCGAAAACACATTTTCCCCGGACCCGGGCACTGCCCACGTTCGCTCTCCCGCACAGGATAAGATTCACCAGGATATCCGTGGATTTCAAAACCAAATGTAAATAGCGCCCGGGCTGAGCATTCGCTGGAAGACCGGGATTTTTGCGTCATTCGCTGGACTTGATGCAGTGAACCGCGGAAAGATTCCCGCATTCCGCGACCAAGTCGACCTGAACCTGGACTAACAAATCAAACCATAGAATGGCCTCAGCCGCCGCCATCCATCAATTCCTCGCCGGCTACACCGGCTACGACGCCATCAGCAACGAGGCACGGGTCCTGCGCGAGATCTTCCGCGGGTGGGGACGTGCCTCCGAAATCTATACCGACCCGGCTCATGCTCCGCGCGAACTCCACGCAGAGATCCGTGAGGCCTCGAGTGCAGCAGGCGAACTGGAAGAAAAAGACGTTGCGTTCATTCATCTTTCAATCGGATCGCCAGTGAATGACACGTTTGGTTCACTCGCATGCCGCAAGGTGCTGCTGTATCACAACGTAACTCCCTCCGCGTATTTTGAAGGGCTCAACCCGGATCTCGCCCGCTCACTCGCACGGGGTCGGAGCCAGGCCGCGGAACTGGCGGATGCGGCACAGGTGAACCTCGCCGACAGCACCTTCAACGCGCGCGAACTCGAAGCCATGGGTTTTCGAAACGTGCAGGTCCTTCCGCTGATCGTGGACCTCGACCAGTCGGCGCAGCTCATCGATTCCGATGTTTGCTCGCGGTACGCGGACGACGCGCCAACCATCCTGTTCGTCGGCCGCTGCGCGCCCAACAAGGCGATTGAGGATGCCATCGCTGCCTTCGCCCTGTATCAGTCCGGTCACGCGCCCAACGCGCGGTTCGTCCACATCGGAAGCAGCGCCGGGACGGAAACCTACCGCTCCCTGATCGTCGCCACCGCGCGCGAACAGCGCGCAAGAAACGTCGAGATCCTCGGGAGTCGACCCCAGCCGTTTCTCAATGCCCTCTACGCGAAAACAGACCTTTTCCTATCCATGAGCGAGCATGAGGGGTTCTGTGTTCCGCTCCTGGAGAGCATCTACCACGATGTGCCCATCCTTGCGTATGACGGCGGGGCGGTGGCGGAAACGCTTGATGGCTCCGGCGTCCTGTTTGCGGAAAAGGATTTTGCCTCGGTCGCGGAAATGATGCACTGCCTCATTCACAATGCGGAATTTCGCGAAGCGGTCCTCCTGGGGCAGCGAAACCGGCTCGCAGCCTACAAGGCACGGGATGTGGAGGCGGAGCTGCAGGAACTGCTGAGCAAGGTGCTGTAAGGTTTCTGTGCGGCTCTCGGTCGGGGCAGATATTTCTAGCGAAAAGTGCCGGCTCTTGTTTCACGATTTCGGGTAAATTTGGGCGCCTGGGGAACCCAGGCAGCATCCTTCCTGGAACCTGCGACCCGCAACCTTCCTCTTCTTTTGACTGTTCCCGCTCCTCCGAGGGGGCTACAAGGATCAAGCATGCCAGCCATTCATCAACTCGTGGCGGGATTCAACCGCGGGGACGCGATCAGCAACGACGCGCTCGTGCTTCGCGGTATATTTCGGGACTGGGGTTTCGAGTCCGGGATCTTCGCCGAACCGCAGACCATTCATCCGGCGCTGCGGCGGGAGGGCTTTCCCGCACCCGCGCTGAGGGACCGGCTATCCGATGCGGACACCGTGGTACTTCACCTGTCCATTGGTTCCGACGTGAACGACTTGTTCACGAGCCTTCCCGGAAGAAAGGTGATCCGGTATCACAATATTACTCCGGCCGCCTATTTTGAAACGCTTCAGCCCCGAACGGCCTCGCTGCTCGAGCGGGGACGCAAGCAGATGAGACAACTCGCCGGCGCAGCAGAATTGAACCTTGCAGTCAGCCAGTACAACGCGGACGAACTGACCGGGGAGGGATACCGGAACGTAGGGGTTCATCCGATCGTCATCGATTTCTCGAACCTGAAGCAACCCGCGAATCGAAAGATCGAGGAAACCTTCAAAAACGGGGGCGCAAACATCCTGTTCGTGGGCCGCTGCGCACCCAACAAGGCTCTCGAGGACCTCGTGCGCGTATTCGCATGTTTCCAGAAGCACGTCGTAAGCGGCTCCCGCCTGATTCACGTCGGGTCATACCAGGGGATGGAGGCGTACTACGGAATGGTCCGGATTCTCGCCAGGAACCTGGGTCTTCGCGACGTGCACTTCATGGGGGCAGTCACCCAGCAGGATTTCGTATCCTTCTATCGCGTGGCAGATCTGTTCCTGTGCCTCAGCGAGCACGAAGGCTTCTGCCTACCCCTGCTGGAGAGCATGCAGTTTGACGTGCCGGTTCTCGCCTACGACGCAGCCGCAATCCAGGAAACCCTCGATGGCAGCGGCGTCCTGCTCCGCGAAAAGAAGGCGGAACCTATCGCTGAAATGATGGGACGATTGCTCCGCGATGCGGAGCTTCGCAACGCGGTGATCCAGGGACAACAGGATCGGCTCCAGCGCTACAAGTCCCGCGATCTGCCGCGGGAACTGCGCGCACACATGGCCCCGTTGCTTGGACAATAAACAGATCGTTCACCGCAGAACACAGAGTGTGATTCCGAGGCCCCGGTTCGGCACGGCGGGAACAACACCGCCTCCGCGAGATCTGGAGAAAACAATTGGTTACACCGCAACTTCATGGCGGACGCCGGAGGCGGCGGCGAACATGGCGGCGGGATTTGACTCGTAGATTCGCTTGTGCCCCCGAATCCCGGCAAGGCGAAACGCACCCGTGCAATGGTGCTCGGTCTTGTAGTCCCGTCCATCAGTCGGCAGGCGGTGGTTGTAGCAATCCAGGTATTGCTCGTAGGTCAACTCCCGACGCTCCCGAAGCATCTCGCGATGCCTATCGCCACGGAGGGAACGCCGGTAGTCCTCGCAGATGACTCCGCTGAAAAAGGACGCCATGCATCCCGAACCATAACTAAACATGCCGATCCGGCGACCGGCAAGATTGGCCGACACATTCTCGAGCAACGATGCAAGCCCAACGTACAACGACGCGGTGTAGCTGTTCCCCGTGACCCGGTTATAGTGAAGCGAATCGGCGTGCCGGGCGGTGACGAGCTCTTCATCCGGCTCCGCCATTCCGCTCATGCGGGCTAATGCGAGGTTGGCTTTCAGCGCCATCTTGGTGAAGGGCAGGTGAAAACAGAAATAGTGACAGTCCTCGTAGCCCCGTCCCGACTCCCGGCGGTACTCGTTCCAGGACGCCTCGAGCGCCTTTATGTACATCTGCATTGAGAACTTCCCGTCCACCAAGGCCTCGTCCAAGTAGTTCGGGCGCCAGAAGTCCATTACGTCCTCCGTGTAGGACCCACTCTCCGGATCCAAAACGATGAGACGTGGGGTGGCGGAAACCACCATGGCAATCGCCCCCGCGCCCTGGGTCGGCTCCCCCGGCGTGTTCAAGCCGTACCGGGCTTCATCGGATGCCACGATCAGCACCCTCTTGCGCGGATTCTGTGCCACGAGGGCAAGCGCCATCTGTAGCGCCGCGGTGCTTCCACAGCACGCCTGCTTGATTTCGAACGACCGGCAGTTGGGAGGAAGCTCCAGGAGATGGTGGACGTAAATCGCAGCCGCCTTGGACTGGTCAACTCCCGATTCGGTGGCGAACATCAGGGTGTCGATGGTAGAGGTATCAATTCCCTCGACCGCACCCAGCGCAGCAGACGCCCCCATGGTCACCACATCCTCGTCCTGCGGGAGCACGGCCATGTGATCCTGGCCGATTCCACACAAGTACTTCTCAACAGGAACGCCCCTTGCACCAGCAAGGGTTCTCAAATCCAGACACTGTCCCGGGGTATAGAAGGCCAATGATTCAATACCAATCATTACGCCCACATCCTTTCGCCTCTACCGGCCAGCAGATCCCTGGCCGATACTGGGTTGAATATATACTTATCACGCCCCAAGGCGTGAACCGCAAAACCAAATTCCCACGATATTGAGTCATTTTTCCCTTCTTTTACAGCCCGTAAATCTCTTCGTCCGCTCAGGCCAGGTTCCACTCCACACCCATCGGGGTCCCTGACCCCGAAGCCTCGTTCGCATACGCATCCCGTGATCCCGCCAACCCGGCGGTCGCATCGCCAACCAACAGACATTGGACACCGAACGGCAGGTACCCAAAAAATCCCAGCACCGGCATTTCGAACACCTTCGCGACGTGGACAAACGGAATGGAGTAGACCCACTTGGCCTGACTGTACATGTTCCACAGCTCCCAGAACAAGCCGCACACCACCGCGCCGAGGGCCACCGCCACCACGCGGGCCCAGCGGCCTGCCGCGAGCTCGTCAATCAGCGATCGCGACCCGGAAGCAACCTGCATGCCGACCCAGATCAGCAGGGGTGACACCCACACCAGCGGAAACAGGATATCCGGAAGAATACCGATGAAAAGCAGCCCGGTGCCGGCAAGAAGAAGCAATTCAACGCCCACGTACCGGGGCACCCGGCGTTCCGTCTCCGCAGGCCGGTCGAAGGCACGGCAGAATGACGGAAAACTGCGCAACCACTCCTGGGTGGACAGCACGGCGGGCAGTACGGTGGAAAAGGGCACCGTGGCATACAAAACGTAATGGGCCGGGGGCAGCTCGGTGACCAGGCCAATGTAGTGCCAATTGGAAACGAAGCGGTTCAGGTACTCGAAAAACCACCAGAAAATGGCGCTTACGGGAAACAGCAGAACAAAATAGGGGGTACGGGCTGTCATCAGGCAGCGGCCGGTCCTTCGGTAGGTCAATCCGTTGATCAAGAAGATATAGGCCAGCCACAACGGGGTGAAGGTGTGGATTTGCACCGGGGCAATCCAACCGAACCGGCTCCAGGCGACAACCCACGCTCCAGCGCCCCCAAGAAGACCGGCCCAACCGAACCAGGGAAATCGCGCCACAGGAACGACCGGCTTTCCGCGCAGCGCGGCCCGCGAAAGGGGAACGCAGATCACCGTCAGGACAAAGGCTCCGGCGATGGCAAGCCCCACAAACACCGGCAGCGAAAACGGGGCGTGCTCCGTTACAACTGGACGCGGCGGGAATCGCAGGTACGAGGCTGCGTCACCGCCGGAAAGTACGATGCCCGCAAGGGGCAGGCCGAGCAGCATCGCGGTCAGCGTGATGCCTCCCACAAGGGGAACGTTGTTCCTGTATCGTTCAGCCCGCATTTGAAAATGTTTTGTGCAAGAGAGTGTTCCGCTCAAATAAAAAACGAGTGCAAAAGTCCGCCAATCATCTCCGGCATGTCGATTACGCTTGCTCGGGCACATCCCCGAGCAGCGTGAAAGATGACGACTCGGTCGCCATCGCCTCGGCAGCGCGTTGCAGGGCGGCCTCCAGTGCGCCCAGGTACTCCACGAAACTTTCCCGGCCCATGTCCGTAAGGAACACCGTGGTCCGGGGCCTTGCACCGACGAAGCACTTGTCGAGTTCAACCGCGCCGGCATCCTCGAGTGTCTTCAGATGCCGGCTGAGGTTGCCATCGGTCAGATCACACTGCTCCTTCAGCTCATTAAACGTAAGACCCTCCGCGACCCCGCCCAATGCGGACATGATCGCCAGCCGGTTCGGCTCGTGAAACACTCTTTGCAGCGCAGAATATGGATTCCGACGCAATGAATCATTCATGCTTTTCCGCTCCTTCCCTTGCATGGGTATGGACGTTACGCGTGCCATCACAGTGCAACACCACGCCACCCGTAATTTCCCCCGCACAAAAGATTACGCCCATCGGCCACGGATTCTGGAAATCCATTCCAGGCATGAGCAGGCAGATTGCCCCGGCCGCAATATAGAATGAGCCGACCCACCAGATCGGCCGCGGCAATACCATGCGCGACGTCATGTTCGTCAATCCGAAAAGGCACATCCAGATCCCAAACAGGTACTGGTAATCCCGGTTACAGATCATGGCCGCCGTCAGCAGACCGCCGACGGCAATAGGGGCAATAACGTCGATGGTCGGCTTCAGCACGCGAACATCGCGCCGTGCTGCCGGATCGTTCCAAAACCACCATATCACCGCTCCAGCGTTGAGGAGAAACGCAACGAAAAACACGATCCCCCACCCGATGATGTGCCAGAGGTTCCGTTCGGGCACCAGCGGCGACGCCATGGCGGCGGCCATCACCAGCGCGAAAAGCCCCATCGCGATCCGCACCCGGCCGGAGTACCCCTTGAATCGGCGACGTTCCAGCACCGCCTGCTGCAGTTCGCGGACGTGCTCAATGGTTTCCTGGATTCCCGCTACGCTCATCAATTCTTAAGATTCAACCTTCATTCGCCCCAATATGGATACCAGCCTGCCTGATACTTTGCAACGCAAAGGTCGGAAAAATGCAGCCTGTATTTTTGCATCCGGACGTCTACTCGCCAGTCCAGCCGGATGATCAGATGAAACGGGTGGTTGCATGGATGGGAAAACGGCCTGCAGAAGCGAAGGCTCCCGACACGATTTTTCGGCCCCGTGCGAGGCGAGGAAACCATCACGCCTCGAGCCGCTGACGCAGCGTGGTAATGCGCTTCCGGGTGTCCATCTGCTTCACCGCCATCGCGATGGCCTTCTTGGTACCGACCAGCACGACGAGCCGACGGCCCCGGGTAATGGCAGTGTAGAGAAGGTTTCGCTGCAGCATCACGTAGTGCTGGGTATGCATCGGAACGACCACGCATGGGTATTCGCTACCCTGGCTCTTGTGAATCGTCGTGGCATAGGACAGGACCAGCTCATCCAGTTCCTGGAAATCGTACGCGACGTCCCGGCCATCAAACGTAATAATCAGTTCCCGTTCCTCTTCGTCGATGGACTGGATCCGGCCGATATCGCCGTTGAACACATCCTTGTCGTAGTCGTTCTGTGTCTGCATGACCTTGTCGCCCTCACGAAAGAATGAGCCGAACCGTTCTACGTGCACTCCGGACGGATTCAACGATTGCTGCAGACGGACATTGAGGTTGCGCGCACCGAGTTCCCCTCGCTGCATCGGAGACAGGACCTGGATGTCGCGCAGCGGATCCAGGCCGAACCGCTTCGGGATGCGGTCCTGCACGAGGTCCACGATCCGGTCGCTCGCGCCGGCGGGCTCCTCCGCCTCGAAAAAGTAGAAATCGGAGGATTCATCCCGGTTGGCGGGGAACGAGGGCATGACGCCAGTGTTGACGTTGTGCGCGTTTCGAATGATCGCGCTTTCCGCAGCCTGCCGGAACACCTCGTTTAACCGGCAAACCGGGACCGCTCCCGAGCCGATAATATCGCGCAGCACGCAGCCGGGCCCGACGGACGGAAGCTGGTCCACATCCCCCACAATGATCAGCGCGGCATCCGGCGGGATGGCCTGCACAACCTGCCAGGCGAGAACGACGTCGATCATCGACGCCTCGTCGATCACGAAGACGTCTCCCTTGAGGCGGTGTACCCGATTGTGCTTGAACGTCCCTTTCCTTGGATCGAACTGGAGCAGCCGGTGAATGGTGCGTGCGTTTCGGCCGGTGCTTTCGGACAGGCGTTTCGCCGCCCGCCCAGTCGGGGCGCACAACACGGGCTTAAGGTTCTTCGCCGTCAGGACCAGGAGAATGGAATTGACCAAGGTGGTCTTTCCCACCCCCGGCCCCCCGGTGATCACCAGGACCTTGGAACATGCCGCCTGCTCGATCGCCTCACGCTGCGATGCGGCCAGTTCGAGGGAAACCTTCCCCTCAACCCAGTTCACGGCCTTCTCCATGTCGATCGGCGGGCAGGGGTGGTCCCCCTGGCACAGATTACCAATGTCACGGGCCAGTTCCTCTTCCGCCCGGTCCAGGGAGGCGAGGAAAATCAGCGTTTCATCCCCTGGACCGTCCCGGCCAACCAGCCGTCCCCGGGCCAGTTCAACATCAATCGCCGCCTCCACCAGTCCGGACGAAACTTCCAGGATCCCCACTGCGGCCTCAATCAGCGACTCGCGAGGATAGGCGCAGTGGCCTTCCAGCGTCAGTTCCTGGAGAACGTATTCCACCCCGGCCTGAGCGCGCACGTCTGACTCCATCGGAATCCCGACACGCATCGCAATCTTGTCAGCGGTTTTGAATCCGATCCCCCGGATGTCGCTCGCCAGCCGGTAGGGATTGCCCTGAACGATGGCGATCGCCTCCTCGCCATACGTCTTGTAAATCCGGTAGGCGCGACTCGTAGAGACCCCGTGGCTGAAGAGGAACGTCATAATTTCACGCACCGCCTTCTGCTCGTTCCAGGCCTCCTTGATTTTACGGCGGCGCATCGGCCCGATGCCCTCGATCCGCTCCAATTCCGCGGACCGGCTTTCGATTACCTCAAAGATCTCCTTCCCAAAAGCCTGGACCAGCTTGGACGCATAGACAGGCCCGATTCCCCGGATCATTCCCGAGCCCAGGTATTTCTCGATCCCCTCCAGGGTGTCCGGAGCAGTCGCTCGCAGGTCGTCGGCCTTGAACTGGCGTCCATGCTTGGGATCCATCATCCAACGGCCCCGGGCAGCGACCCATTCCCCGCTGGTAATCCCGGCTGCAGTGCCAACGACCGTCACAAGGTCGCGCATGCCTCGCACCTTGACCCGCAGGACCGCAAAACCCGTTTCGTCGCTGTGAAACGTAACCCGCTCCACGGTGCCGTTCACGCGGTCTTCAGCAACTTGACTCATGGCGTCATCACGCGATGGATTCGGAAAATTGATGTTGGGGAAAAGACGACAGTTGAAACGAAAAAGCTCACGCGACGAAACTTTTTGTCTTCCTTCCCTTTGTTCCCTTCGGCCTGAAATCCACTCCGAAAGGCCATGGCTTATCCCTCCGCCAGGGCCTTGTGCGTCCCATCGCAAAATGGCTTGGTGCCGGATCGCTTGCAAAGGCACCATGCCACGGCCCGGGGTTTTGAAATGGAAACCTCTAGCGGGGTAAATCCTGTCTCCTTGTGCGATCCGTCACAGAACGGCTGCGCTTGGGAGCGGCCGCAGGAGCACCAGAAATAGGTGCCAGGTTCCACGTTCTGCACGGCGGGGCTGGTATCTGCGATTTCAGGTTCAGGCATCGGTTTCCTCCAGTTTGATTCGGGTTCCAGTCAGGCCAGTCCAAGCACGCCCCGGCAGCAGGAGTTCAAAAAATCCTCCTGATCCCAGTGGAATTGCTTGAGGATCAATTTTGCCAAGAAAAAATTGGCAAAAACAGGAAAAACAGGCTATAATTAAAGTCTATGAGACGCTTGGCATGGAGGATTTTCTGTGTGTCGAAAGCCTCCACCGTTATGCCTTGTCGCTTCCCCCGGCAGGCCATTCCCCAAAAGGAAGGAGATTCCATGGACATTCCATTGAACATCACGTTCCACAACACCCGAAAGACCGCAAACATCGAGGAATTCATCGCGGATCAGGCGGAGAACCTTCAAAAGTTTCACAAGCGCATCCAGAACTGCGAGGTCGTAATCGATCAGCCACATCACCATCATCAGAAAGGCAACGAATATTACGTGAAAATCGTGGTCACGGTCCCGAAGCAAACCATAGCGGTGACATCAAGTACATCCCGGAGCGGCGACCATGAGAACCTATACGGTGCAATCCACGACGCCTTTGATTCAGTCAAACGAAAACTGCGCCAGCAACGCCGGAAACTCCGGGAAAAGACGGTGAGAAAAGCGGCGAAGGAGCTGGCCCTGGGCGAATTCATGGCCTTCGCTCCGAACTGACGTTTCCCGGCGGATTGAAGGACCATCCGCACACGCAAAGGATCTCTTGGCTTTCCCTTGCGCGGGGACAGGGGTTCTGGCATGATTGTATGTGAATCTATGCGCAGGATAGACAGAATATCCTGGGTGGCACTCGGCCTCCTGTTGATGTGCGTTCCCGCCTCGGTCCCAGCCCTTCAGTCTCCGGCAAAGAAGGAAGTCGGGTCCATTCCAGTGGAAAGCTATGCCGCGATCGTCAACGACCGCGTCATCCTGATGAGCGATGTCCTGATGGCCCTGGCACCGGTGGAAGCCGAGTTGCGAAAGAAGTACCAGGGACGGGAGTTAATGAAGCAGCTCACCGGCGAGTACGGAAATACTCTCACGAACCTGGTGGACCGGGCACTGATCCTTGAGGAATTCGACCAAATGGGGACGCCGCTTCCTGATCGCGCGGGCGAGGACCACATGGACGAAGTGATCCGGGGTCGCTTTGACAACCGGACCGAGTTGCTCAACATCCTGACCGCGGAACAAACCACGCTGGATGAGTACAAGGAGCAGTTGAGAGAGCAACTCGTCATCCAGCTGATGCGACGCGATCACCTCCTGAACAATCTTGCGACCTCGCCCGCCGATGTGCGCTCCCTCTACGAAGAACACATGGACCGCTATCTCATACCGGCCAAGGTGAAGTTGTGGATGATATCCATCGCCCGCGGCACCACCGGTGAGGAGCCGCAGGAAAAAGAAGCGCGAGCACGGGAAGCGCGAGCACGGCTGTTGAACGGCGAGACATTCGCCGTCGTCGCGAAGGAACTGTCCGAAGGCAACAAAGCGCATGATGGAGGGGATTGGGGTTGGAGAAATCCGCTGGAATTACGGCCGGAGATCGCAAAGGAAATCGAGAAGACATCAACGGGTGAGATCAGTGAACTCCTGGGGGCGGGCGGGCACTTCTACATCTTTCTCATCGAAAAGAGGAAAAACGGGGTTGTGGTGCCTTTCGCCGAAGCACGACAGGAGCTGGAGCAGGAGTTGCGGGAAAAGGAAATCACCCGACTGAGCAAGGAATGGCTCTCGCGGCTGCGCAAAAAACATTTCATCAAGATTTTCACCGAGGAGTGATGACGTCGGTGAAACCGACGCGACCCTCCGAACTCCGGCAGTTACTCGACTCGCTGGGCTTTCACCCGAGCCGGGCCCTCGGGCAGAATTTCCTCATCGATGGGAACATTCGCAACATTATCCTGGATGCAGCCGCCGTCTCGGATAAGGACTCGGTGCTGGAAGTAGGCGCTGGACCCGGCGTCATTACCGTTCCGCTGGTCGACAGCGCGCAAAGCGTTGTCGCTGTGGAAAAGGATCCCCGCCTCGCGGGATACCTGCAGTCCCTTCTCCGCGATAGAGCCAATTTCCGTCTAATTGAGGAGGACGTCCTTCGTATCGATTTAAACGGCCTGCTGGCAGAGGCTTCCTGGATTGTCGTGGCCAACCTCCCCTACTCCATTGCCGGCCGACTGCTGGTCGACCTTGCGGGCTCTGCCCACCGGCCTCGCAGGATGCTGGTCATGGTGCAACTGGAAGTGGCGGACCGCCTGCGCGCGCAGCCCGGCTCCAAGGCCTACGGGGTGTTGTCCGTGCTGGTGGGCCTGCGCTACAAGCTGAATGTCGTAAGGAAAATCTCGCCGACCTGTTTCTGGCCCCGCCCCGCCGTGTGGTCGGCAGTCGTCAGCATGGAAGCCATCGAGTCGGACGTGACGCCGGACGCGCCCGACCTTTTCCGCAAGCTCGTGCGCTACGCATTCTCGCAACGAAGGAAACAGCTGGGCGGCATCCTCGCCGGTAACGGAAACCCGCTGCGGGTCTCCGGCGAGGACGTGTCCCGAACCTTGGAAGCATTGGACCTGGAGAGTTCCCGCCGCCCGGAAACACTGGCTCCTGTAACATGGTGCCGGCTCGCCAACAAGTTGGGCGAAGCGGCGAATCCGCGTAACGGATAGCTATGTCCCTCCCCGCTGCCGCTGCCACGGGTCGGTCCAAAGGCTATTTCAATGCCTGCAGGAATCCGGACATAGCCACGTCCTCCGGAAGCGGCGTCCTTGAACCCCATCAATTCTCGAGATATAGCGCACTCCTCAGAAATTCCCGCTGGTCCCCGGGAACGTTAAGCACGTTCGGCGCGTAAACCCGGAGCTGAGGCGGAAAGCTCAGGATCCCAACGGCGAAGAGCTGGTCGGCGGCGGTGGATTGCAGCCAGCCAATTGCGTTCGCCAATTCTTCATGGCTACTCGCCGCGCGCGCGCGCTGCCACCAGTTCCAGCAGTCTTTCATCAACTGCGGCGGCGGCTCCCCTTTCGCCCCATTGGTGTTCATCCACTCCATCCAGGCGTAGGCATTGCTCGGGCTAGGCCGGACATTTTCCATCATGGCGGGCCAGCGACTAGGGTAACCCATCGGACATTGTAGAACGAAAAAATCCCATTTTGCCTCACGGATGGTGTCCTGCACGCCGTCCCATCCCACGAACCGGACGTTGGCCTGCAGCCCCACCTTGTAGATCTCTTCACTGATGATTTCACACACCACCGACCACTCTGGGTGGCCCACGGTCTGCAGGGTGAAGTTGATCCGTTCCCCGTCAGGATTCAGCCGGAAGCCTTCGGCATCCTTCGAGGCGAGACCGATCTCATCCAACAGCCGGTTGGCCGTCGCGAGGTCGTACTCAAGGTATGCGGTGGCCAGCGCCTCGTCATACCACGGGTGATCGGGAATCGAGACCCCAATCTGTTTGGGTTCGGTCAGGCCATTGTAGACAACGGCATTGATCACTTCGCGCGGCATCTGCAGAGACATTGCGGCGCGAAACCGCTTGTCGTTGATAATCTTTCTCTTGAACGGGTCCGGGGTGAGGAAGTTGAAGCACAGGGTGCCTGAATTGATGTCACCCGGCGGCGGGAGCATCTGCCACTTGATTTTTCCTCTCTCTCCGTTGCGCCGGACCAGCTCCGCGGAATCCAGTTGTATGGGGCTGACACTGACCGAGCCGGAAACCTTGCGCAGCTTCATCCGTTCCGCATTTCCCACCAGCGTGTACAGCACCTCGTCGGCATAGGGAAGCTGCCTCCCCTCCGCATCCACGGCGTAGTAGTACGGGTTTCGAATAAACCGGGTTGGGTTGGCCGGGATCCCGTCCTTCACAATCCAAGGCAGGAGGGAAGGGACTTCGGCGGTGTTGTTCTGGTGAGTGTCCATCTTGGCCTCCCTGAGCTGCTGCCAGGTGTTCATCCCTTCGGCCTCGATCCGTTGTTTCAACTTCTCCGGGTCCGTGTAGTCGGGATGAAACTGTTTCAGGTAGTGCTTCGGACATCCGGTGATACTCCGCTCACAGCGACCGATCTGCGACAGGTAGGTGATGTTGGGATCTTCAAAGTTGACCTGGAAGGAATAGGGGCCGAGCATTTTCACCTCGGCCAGTTTTCCGTTCAGCCTGAGAAGATCCGGGGCAATAGGATTCAACTCCTTGTTCAAACAGAATGCATCTTTCCAAAAAAGGATGTCCTCCGTCGTGAACGGGTGCCCGTCCGACCACCTCAACCCCTTGCGCAGGTGGAATGTCCATGAGCGGAAATCATCGGATGATTCGTATCCTGCAAATACCAGCGGGCGATATTCTTTGTTCCCGTCGTAAAAAAAGGGCACCGTCAAGTCCGTAAATCCCTGGACATTGGGTGCATCGACAGCGTCAAACCTCAGGGACCCCCCGTAGCGGCCAATGCCATGTATTCCGTACGTCCCCAATTCGACCACAAGGATGTCTTCCGGCAGCCGCTCCTCCAGCGGCGGCAGTTCCCCTGCCTCCACCATTTTGCGAAACATTGGTGCTTCCTGGTAGGCCTCAAGCGCCAGCGAACCTTGGACGCCAGCGACGAGCGGAACCACCACCAAAACTGCACTTTTCATTTTGGGACACAGGTTCTTGATCCAATGGATTCCCATCTGCTTTTCTCCAGGAAGTTACGCCGTGAGCGGACACTCCGAAGCCCCGTCGACATGAATCACACGGCGGACGAGGGAACGTAGTATGTCCCTGTCAGGAGAGCAAGCGAGGAAACAGGAAGCTCTCGGGGTCTTCTGGCAAATTTGAAAAGTTGTGGAGAGCCTGTGGAATACATCTGGGCAGCCGGTTGGCCCAGTCGACTTCACCGGCGAAACAGGTGCCGAACTCCATGACATGGGCTGGCTCGTTCGACACCTCTGGCTTTTCAACGCGGGCGATTTAAATTCGGTGCCATCATCACGAATCCGCCTTTCCCATGCGGCCCACCGCCACGGATTGACCTCACGATTCCCAGGAATTGAAAAATTCCTCGAACCCGAAGCGGGCGGCCATTTCTACCGCCGCTGTCTGCAGGTGCTCGGTGGAAAACCAAACACATCGCCCCCGCCGCTTTGCCGGATATCCCGAGGTGCTCAGACGCTTGGACCAGAATGACGCCTCATCCTCGTTATTGAAATAGCGGCTGAGCTCCTGAGGCCTTCGGGACAATTCGGCATCGCTCAGGTATACGTCTTCCGTTCTCATTTCGGGTCTTTCCCACCCCCTTTTCTGTTTACACTCCTTTATAGTCGTACAAAGCAGCGTTTGCCTTCCCATTATTTCAATAATGGTCGAAAGGAACCGAATGATTTGAGTCGAACCCAGAAAAATTCCAGGTGGTGAAAGACGGCAACCCCTATGCGGCAAAGGAAGTTGAGGACCTTATAGGTGATTGCTGGATGAGATCGCGCAGTCGATATCCAATGTGTTTGCCGCAATCCAGGTTTTTCCGGGTGTCCTCGAGCCAGCGATGGAGCCCATGCCTTGCGCCACCACGCATGTAGGAGTGACTGTCCAGAAGCAAGAAGAGACAGCAGGTGGAAGCGTGCTCCCGGGTGAACGACACTCCCTGTCGGCCCCATTGCGTCTCCTGCTCCCGGACCCCGATACGGCATCCGGGGCTGGTGAAAGCGGCACCCGCCTCAGAACCAGAATCACCACGGAAAGAACACCCGGGAATCCGGGCAGAAAAGTAAAAATCAGCTCAAGCCATCCTCCGATATTGATCTGTGCGACAAGCCGCCGAGCCGGGTCCATTCACAAGCCTTTTGTGAATCCCCTTCCGCAAAACAGCCGATCCCTTCTATTCGCGCTCCACGACAGCACGAAGTGTGGGGGTCCCCGTATATCCGCTTTAGACAAGGATTCACACAACTTGGTTGAAGGGGCGGAATAGTTTGAGTGTTTGACCAGCAATACGGTTGGGCAAAGCCTGCAAATTTGCCTACCTTACAAAGGTCGTCGGAGTGAGCCGCGAAATTCACGGGACCACACGGATTTCGGTCTTTTCATCCCGGGAACATCTTGAGTCAATCGCCTGCGGCACAGAGTATTGGATAATGAACCATCGAAAAATACCGTTCGGTTCGATTGGCATGCGTCTTGGATTGCTGTGTCTGGCATGCTTCCTTCTTGCGAATGAAGCGCTCCCGCAAGGAAATGTCGCGGAGCTTCAGAAAGCGGCGGATGCGGGCGATGCGGGCGCGCAGTTCACGCTGGGCGAAGCGTTGTACCATGGGCAGGGTATCGGGCGAGACGTCCGGCGTGGGGTGGAGTACGTTCTTGCCGCCGCCAAATCGGGCCACACGCGGGCGAGAACCAGGCTGGCCGATTTTTACATGTCGGGCACGGTCGTTCCCTACGATCCGCGATCCGGATTCCGACTCTACATGGAAAGCGCTGCGCAGGATGACTGCGCGGCACGCTTTGAAGTTGCCCATTGCTACGAGTCCGGCCGGGGCGTCGACCTCAACCTGGAAAAAGCGGCCATATGGTTCGAGCGGACGATTGCGATGAACGATCTTCCCGACACTGCGGACGATTCCCGCTCCGCGCAAAGCATCTCGCTCTGCTACCGGGATGGAAGGGGATCGAAGCAGAATCCTGCATCCGCGCTGGAGTGGATGGAGAAGGCCGCAAGGGGAGGCAATCCCGACTCGCTGTTCCAGCTTGGGACGTTCCACGCATTTGGCGTCGGCACCGAACCGAACCAGGAAAAAGCGAACGAACTCTACCTCCGCGCCGCGAATGCGGGCAGTGTTCGCGCGTGCCTTGTGCTCGGCCAGATCCATCTCCTGGGGCGAGGCCTTCCCCCCAATGAAGACATCGCACGAAAATGGGTCGAACGTTCGGTGGACATGTTGAAGGAGGACGCGGAACTGGGGAGCGTTCTCGCAGCCACCGATCTTTACATGATCTACAACGAGTCGACCCTTCTAGATGACCACATGGAAGAGGGGATGAAGTGGCTTCGCAAGGCGGCCGACGTGGGACTCCCCCGTGCCATAACTCTTCTTGGAAAGACACTTGCGGAGGAAGGCAACACGGCGAAGGGACTCCCGCTGATTGAACAGGCGGCCGCACAACACGAATCGGACGCTCATTTTCTACTATGGCAGATCTACCGGGCCGGCATGGGAACCAAACCGGACGAGGAGAAAGCGTTTCAGGCCCTGGAGCAGGCGGCGAAGCTTCGGAATATCACTGCAATGCACGTGTTGGCCGAATGGCACAGGACACATCCGGAGGCCGAAGGGTCTAGGGAAGCCGCGGACGACTGGTACCGCAGGGCGCATGACGGCTTTCTCGTATTGGCAAACCGCGGAAATATCGATGCCATGAGCGCCCTGGTGGTTCTGTACGGGCAGGGCCGGGGCGTGGAACAGGATGAAGCGGAGGCGCTTCGGTGGCTGCAGCGAACCGCGGAACTGGGCGAAGCGAAAGCACAGTTTCTCATGGCCAATGCTTACGAAAATGGGCTGGGCGTCGAACGGAACCCGGACCGGGCGCTTTCCTGGTACAAGCGGTCTGCGGCAGAGGGGTATCTTCCTTCCATGATCGCGCTCGGAGCGATTCACCAACAGGGCGCACTTGGTACACGCAAGAATATGTCGGTGGCCCACACCTGGCACCAAAAAGCCTTCGAGGAAACACGGAAGCTTGCGGAGAAGGACGACCCGGATGCCCAGAACCTTCTCTCCACGTTCTATGCTCAGGGGCTGGGAACCGATCCGAACCGGGCCGAGTCGATCCGCTGGCTGCGGGCATCCGGCAAGAATGGATACCTGCCCGCAATCATGAAGCTGGGCTCCATCTATAGCCGCGGGGAGAACGTCATGCGGGACGTAGAGGAAGCATTGCAGTGGATCCACATGGCCGCGGAACTGGGCGAAGCGCGCGCGCAGTACCTCCTGGGAAAAGCATACTACGAAAGCAAAACGCTAGAGACGGATTACCCGGAATCGTACAAGTGGCTGCTTCTCTCGTCGAACCAGGGGTTCGAGCCCTCCCGCATGCTGATGGAGGAACTCGACATGCTCCTTGACAAGGAGGAATTGAGAGAAGGACGAAAACGGGCGGGGGCATTCCTCGACCGCATCACGGTCTGGGACCCCCAAGAACTCGAGCCGAGGGAAAAAGGTTTCATGCCGGCAGGGCCGTGAGTTGCGCCGGCTCCGCGATTGAACAGGAAAAAACAAACAGAACGGAAAGATGGGAACGGACAAGCCACAACCCTCCGTTCTTTTCGTTCCCCTCTGCGCGGAAAACGGAATGTCAAGGCATGATCCGGTAGCGGGTTCGCCCGGATTGGCGGGCTGTCTATTTTCTGCCGTCGATCACCGCGAGAAAACCGTTGGACACCGGCCTTTCGATCCGGCAATGACGAGGATCCGACGAATGCGTTCCATTGATTTTCGAAGCCCTTGAGCGGCGTGCAGCCCGGCTTGGAACAAAAATAGCGGGCCACATCCGAGCCCACCCGGCGACAACTACTCCACAATCCAGTTCAGGAACCGGCCCCTTTCGGACGGGCTGGCCTGTTTCCACCAGAACTGCAGTCGTTCCAGCGGAGCGATATCCCCCGCCGTCACGGGAACGGCGGACGAGGCCGGCGCATCGGGCTCAGGCCCGGGCAACTCCAGGCCGGGTTCCACCGTATCGACAATGATTTCAGGGTCCCGAGCGAATTCACGGGCCTCGTCGTAGGAGGCCTGCTGTGGGTGGACAACGCGGTAGAGGCCGTCGGGGCGCGCCTGAATCGTAATCTCCTGCCAGCCTGATTTCGCCACCTCGTGATCGTCGTGTTCATTCTCCGGCCAGATCTCGTTGTAACGCAGTTTCAACTCCCGTTCCCCCGGTACAACGGTGTATCGATTGGTCAGCGCTGAGATTCCACCCCCGCGGACCTTATGCACCTTCTTGCCGTCAATGGAACGGAGCTGAATGGTGTGGGGGATCTCGATAACCGCCCGGGCATCGTCCTGACCATATACGAATAGAGGGGAGATCGGGATGGACAAAACACAAGTCAGTCGGACCATC
>CAZTAB010000163.1:0-3528 GCA_964611475.1 uncultured Verrucomicrobiota bacterium
GCAAGATCGTGATGGACGGTGAAACCCAGGTGCGGATTGCGGAGTACCTTAGGATTGCCTGCCCGGGCCATCACCTGTTGGGTGAAGAGGGGGGGGAGCACCATGTGAAGGATGGCCATACCTGGATCGTCGATCCGATCGACGGAACCATGAACTACTTTCATGATATTCCGCACTGGTGTTGCAGCGTCGCGATAGCCCGGGATGGAGAGGTTGTTGCGGGGGCCGTGTATAGCCCCACGCTTGAAGAGATGTACACGGCGACGATGGATGGGCCCGCCCTCCGCAACGGTGAGAAGATCCGGGTCTCCGATGTTTCCGACATCCGGGACGCCATTCTTGTGACGGGGGGCCTTGCCCGGCTCTATGACCAGGGCCCCGAGCGGCTGGATTCGTTTTTTCGAATGGCAAAGCGGGTCAGCAAGGTTCGAATCCTCGGTGCGGCGGCTCTGGACCTTTGCTTCGTTGCCTGTGGCCGCATGGATGTATTCTACGAATATCAGCTCAACATCTGGGACACTGCGGCAGCATGTCTCATTGCCGGGAGGGCCGGAGCGGTGGTTCGGAGGTTCGACAGGGAAAGCGATCTGATTGCCGCATATCTTGTTTCGGTCCCGGCTCTGTTCGACGAGGTCGCCGTCACATTGAAAATTTAGTTCCCGGGCGGAGCATGCCCGGTTCAGGCAAGACGCTTCAGGCTTGGGGAGGAGAGAGGCCTGGGCGAGGAGCGCACAACGGTTTGCGTCATGGCTGGATTTCCGGAAGAACCGGCATATTTGCCCCGAGGCCCCTGCAATTGAGTCGCTGGCCGGGAACTAGAGCCTTCTCTTCAACCCAAAAACCGCGCCGAGAATTGTTCCAAGGGGGATGCGTCCGGTTCCGGGGATGAAGCAGTAGATTGCGGCCCCAATGCTATAGAGGATTCGGCGCTGCATTTCGATTTTCATCAACCCGAGGAGGTAAAAGCTTGCAGTGAAACCGATCAGGAGCCCGATCCAGCCGGAGGGCCCCCAGGTCATCAAGTCGAGCGCGTCCAGTAGAAGGCCCATTCCGATCGCCCGGATCCGTTCGTCCACCCATTTTGTCTGTCTGCGTCCCTGCTGTCGTGCTTTTCCTTGATCCGGGGGAAGCACCTCGGGCTCCAGAACTTCATGGCTGTCTTTGTAGTGCCTTTTCACGATGTATTTCTGCTCTTCAGATATGCGGATTCCAGGTTGTTGCCCAGCTGAATCTCCAGAAGCCCGGGGCCGTGCCTGGAAAGGCATGCCGCGACTGCGGCGTTCACTTCCTCGGCCAGGACTCCGGACGGGGGAAGCACGGCGACGAATTCGGGCTTGTTCCCAGCCGATTCAAATTGGACGTCGGGAACTTCGGCCTGCAGGTGTTCCAGGGGAATGTTGCCAGTTCGCACGCGATACACGATGCGTGTTTCTGATTCCCTGTATTCCTGGATGGGAGCCTGCCGGAGGGTTCGGCCTTTCTCGATGATGGCAACGTGGTCGCAGGTTGCCTCAAGCTCCGAGAGCAGGTGGGAGCTGATGATGAGGGTCTGGCCGGCAGCCCGGCCGGCGAGGAGGCCTCGGAGGTTTGCCGTTTCCACGGGGTCGAGTCCGTTGAGTGGCTCATCCAGCAGGATCATCTCGGGCTCGCCGAGGAGGGCCTGCGCCACGGCAAGTCGTTTTCGCATACCATGGGAGAGGGCCCGGATCTTGTCCCGGGCCCGGTCAAGGAGGTTCACACGGTCGAGCCAAGTGTCCGTTTCATGTGCCAGCCGGGAGGGATCGATACCCAGGAGCCTCCCGTAGAATTGAAGGATTTCGCCAACGCGGGCATGCCCGGGCAGTTGGGCATCCTGAGGAAGCAGTGAGACGCGCCCCCCGTGCACCTTGGGGTCGAACGGACCCCGCCCGAGCAGGTTGATTTCTCCTCTCCTGATGCGCAGGAGACCCATGATGACGGCAAGGGCCGTGGTTTTCCCGGCGCCATTGCTCCCAACCAGCCCGAATGCACTGCCGGGGGGCACCGAGAGGGTGAGTCCGTCCAGCGCGGTGCGGCGGCCATACCGTTTCTCGACGTTTTTTAGCCACAGCGCAGTATTCACAGGTCCCTCCTCACGAAAACGATGTACCCTGCCATCAAGTAGAGTATCCCCAGGGCGGGGAGTATAACCAATCCCGGCACCAGGTGCGCGGCGTCGGGATGCCAGAGCGCCATGTGGTTGCCTCGCGGGGTCATTGTATGAATGACGTCGAGGATGCGAAACCATCCGGGCCCGCGCCAATGATCGGATGCAATGGCTCCGGCGGTGAGAAGGGTCATCACGAGCAGTCCTGCCCCGGTGGCGATAACGGGGGAGCGGGAAAACTGAGAAACGGCCAGGGCGAGGCCCAGGAAGGCCAGAGAGTAAATCCATGCCTTGAGTCCATAGGCCAGAATGGAGGCAAAGGACTCCAGCGCGTCGAACGCGGGCATCCTGATGAATCCCACCACCCATGCCGCCGCGGTGCTCAGGAGCAGGGCAAAAAATAAAAGAAGCGCCTGGCCGGCAAATTTTCCGCAGACCCAGGTTCCGCGCGTGGTGCGGAAAAGCACAAAACGGACCGACGACGTGCCCACTTCCTCGGCGATCCTTGGCGAGCTGACAAGGATCACCAGCAGCGGGGTGAAGGTCAGCGCAACCCATCCAAAAAAAATTGCCAGTGGTGGGGTGGAGAGAAGCTCCGAGGCAAGATCCCGGTCTCCGACGAGGCGCGTCAACATGCGGCGGAAGCTCTCGGATTTCCAGAGGGTTCGGGTCGCTCCGCCTGCCTCCTCGCTGGGCGTCAGGCCGATGGCCTGCACCAACTCAGTTTCGATTGAGTGCAGCATGTGCACGAACATGTTGCAGGCGGCAATGGACCCGAGCAGGTAGATGAGGAGGAGGGTTACGGCGCGCCTGCTTCGAAATGCGTCGACAATTTCGTAGCGCGTGATGACTGCAAACTGGTGAAGACGCTGCATCAGTCGAACTGGAATTTTCCTTCCAGCCCTGCCAGCGGGCTTGCCACGTACGGGTCGATGTGGTCGATGAGCTGGAAATCGACTCCCGCCGCGTCCCCCCAGCCGTTGGGCATGGAGCGATTCATCTCGTCGTAGGTCAGTACCAGCGCGTCGGTGATTTCGTTCATCATTCGAAGGCCCGCTTCGCGTCCGCTCATGGATTCCTCCCTGAGGATCCCTGCCCATATTTCGATGGCATGTTCGAGCCGGAGGTTCATGGCTTCCACGAGCACGTCGAAGCGCCCCGCCTGTTCCTCCGTCGCACGGAGGTGCGTCAGGAATGCGCCGCGTGCGAGGGCTGACCGTATGTTTTACAGTTCTGCGGCGCGCTCGATTCTGTCAACTAACAGCTCCGATTCGTTCTCCTCCTCCTGTTGTTCCTCGGGGCGTGAGGGGGGCGAGGCTTGGGGCCCGGGGTCCTCGATGATGGAATCCCCGGGTTCTGTTTCCTGGACGGAAGTCTCTTCGCCATGCTCCGGGACGTTCAGC
>CAZTAB010000164.1:0-5832 GCA_964611475.1 uncultured Verrucomicrobiota bacterium
GAATCCCCTCGAATTTTCCAGGGAGGAAACCATGCGTTCAGGGGATGAAGGTCCGCCTTCGTTGTCATGATGGCCGGTGGGATTTCTTTTGTGTTTGTTCTCTCGGGTTCTTTCTTTTCTGTTGCCGGGCATCATCAACAGGGGCAGGAAGAACGATGCCGCCGGGCATGCCCGGGGCTTCTGCTTCGACCGTGCCGAGCGGATTCCTCCTTGGTGAAACGCGGCGTGAGTGCCTGTCCGCAGTGCTGCCCGCCTGTGGTTGTGGTCATGCTTCCTGTTTTCCGGTATAAGAGGCTGGTATGAACTTTTTCTCCTACTGTACCACCGCTTAGTAGGAACGGTCTGGAGGTGGGCGAGCCCGGAGATCTTTCCGTTCAATCCGCCGGTTGCCATATTAAATGAAATCTGCCTTCACGCTGATCGAGTTGCTTGTGGTCATTGCCATCATCGCCATCTTGGCCACGCTGCTGACTCCCTCGCTCCGCGAGGCGCGCGAAGTGGCCCTCGAAGCGCATTGCAAATCCAACACGCACCAGTGGGCTGTGATCCTGGCCATGTACCACGAAGATCTTTCCGGGTTCGTGGACCAGGAGCGAAAGTTCTGGCCCCATTCCGTGACGCATTACTCGGACAGCGATTCGATCCTGTTTTGCCCGAAAGCACGGAAGACCAAGCCGCCTGGATATGGAAATGGCCCGGATCACAGGGGCACGGCGGAGTTCGCGTGGTGGAGAATATACTCGCACGATGGCGAGGTGGTGAGCTCATCCGGAAGCTATGGCAAGAACGGATGGGTGGCACACACGCTGTCGGATGGCTGGTTCGGCGCTTCTGGGAGGAATTTCTGGCACCACACCGCCGATGTCGAACGGCCTGACATGGTGCCGCTGATCATGGATTGCGCCTGGGTTCATCCCCTGCCACTTCACTCCGACGCACCCCCGCCTTCAAGGGACTACATGAACATCGCCGGGTTCGGCCAGAACATGTGGCTGGTGGCCATGGACCGGCATCAGCGCGGAATCAATGTCTCCTTTATGGACGGCAATGCCCGCCGGGTCGGGGTGAAGGGACTCTGGGCCCTGAAATGGCATCCCCAGTATAATGTTGAGGGACGATGGACCGTGGCCGGCGGCGTGCAGCCTGGTGACTGGCCGGTATGGATGCGGCAGATGGAAGAATACTAGGGCTTGATCCGTTCCATCCTTCGATATTTTGTATTGCATCTGCTGGGCATGTTGAGTTCCTTGACAAGAGGCGGTTAATCTCAATGTCGGATATTCAGGTTTAGGGATTCACGTCATGGCCAACAATACGCATCTTGAGCCAGTCCGCATCGGGTTCGTCGGAGTCGGCGGCATGGGCCTGGTTCATGTCGAAAATCTTTGTCGAGTACCCGGCGCGGTGATCACTGCGATTTGCGAGGTGTCGGAAAAGAACGCGGAAAAGGCGTCCCGCCTTGTCATGGATGCCGGGCAACCCAAGCCCGCTTGCTTCACCGATTTTGAACGACTTTGTGGCGAGGAGGATCTGGATCTCGTCTACACGGCCACGCCGTGGGAGCTGCATACGCCCGTATGCGTGGCGGCGATGAAGAATGGAAAACATGCCGCCACTGAAATTCCGGCGGCCATTACCCTGGAGGAGTGCTGGCAGCTTGTGGAGACGGCGGAAAAAACGGGCCGGCACTGCGTCATGATGGAAAACTGCTGCTACGACAAGGTGGAACTGATGGTCCTGCATATGGTTCGACAGGGGCTGCTGGGTGAGTTGATCCACGCGGAATGCGGATATCTCCATGACCTGCGGGACTACAAGTTCCGGCACGAAGGCGCGTCAGCCTGGCGCACCGCCCATTCAATACACCGGAACGGTGATCTTTACCCGACCCATGGCCTGGGCCCGGTGGCGCAGTGCATGAATATCAACCGGGGAAACCGGTTTACCCGGCTGGTGTCCATGAGCACGCTTTCCCGGGGGCTGAACCGTTTCGCGGCGAGGGAATTCGGACCCGACAGCTTGCAGGCCACGCGGGAATACGCCCTGGGTGATGTCGTGACGACGTTGATCCAGACCGAGGCCGGCCAGACCATCGTCCTGAAGCATGACACCGACTCTCCCCGACCCTACAGCCGTAACATCTGCGTACAGGGAACCGCGGGGATCGTTCGGAATAATCCGGAGGAAAAGATCCACATTGAGGGCCGATCGCCGGCTCACGAATGGGAATCGCTCTCAAATTACGAGGCGGAATTTGAGCATCCACTCTGGAGGAACGTGAGCGACATGGCGACAGGCATTGGCCATGGCGGCATGGACTTCATCGAGGATTTTCGGCTGGTGCATTGCCTTGGAACGGGAACCCCGCCGGACATGGATGTCTTTGACGCTGCCGCCTGGAGCGCGGTCTGCGCCCTGAGCGAACAATCAATCGCGGATGGTTGCCAGCCCGTCGAATTCCCCGATTTTACGCGCGGCAAGTGGAAAACACGAGAGCCGTTGGGGGTCGTATCGTGACCGCATAGAATGGAATGAGCTCCCCGCGGGAACCAGGGCATTGCGAATTTTCCGGGGCCGGTCTATACTGTCAAACGAGTATCCATGCTGCGGAGCGAATTCGGTGCCTTTCCAACTGTCAGACCAGCACGTCGAGGAATTTCAACGGCACGGCTTTACTATTTTCAGGGGAATGGTTCCTTCGTCCATGATTTCAGATTTGCGGGTCATGGCGGAAAGGGCTCAGGGAATTTCGCGCGAACGCTCTGGACCGCAAGCCCAGAGGCTGCAGCCAGTCGAGGACTTTCTCGATATTGGGCCTTACCTCGACCTACTTGAACTCCCCGAGCTTGTTGACGCGATGGGAAGAATTTTCGGTGACGGCTGTTCGCTGGGTCTGAGGCAGGGAGATGACCGACCAAGGTCTTTGCTCGGGATCCTGTTCGAGCCGGCCGAAGATCCCTATTGCACGAACTGGCACCGCGACTGGCGGGACAATGTTCCGGGCCTGGATATCGATGACTGGCGATCTCGCCGGGATGATCTGGAGTTTTTCAACCAGGTGAACTGCGCGCTGTACGGGGACTGTTGCACCTGGGTCGTTCCGGGAAGCCATTGCCGGGAGGACACGCCGGGGGAGGCCGCCCAATTTCCGGATCGTCCCATTCTGCCGCCTGACCTGGAAGGGTTGTCGGCAGCGGAGGCGGAACGCCGGTGCCTCGACTACTGTCGCAGTATGCCCGGCGCGGTTTGTGCCCACCTGGATGCGGGGGATTTCATGCTCTATCGCAACACGATGTGGCACATTGGAAACTATGTGCCCTACAAGAAGCGTTCCACCTTGCACGACCAGGTCTGGACGCCCGCCTTCACCGAGTGGAGCACAAACTGGCCCCGTCGCCCGGATGGCAGCAGCGAGTGGATGGTGCCGAACACGGTGTAGTTGGCCGCCCTCCGCCCCGTGCTTGCTTCCGGAAACCTGGCTCTGGTGGATTTGCACGATACAGGAACCGGGAGCTACGGGTGGAACGTCGAATACCTGGTCACACCTTTCCGTGGCGGTCTGCTGGTGCCGCTGGTAAACCACGGCACCCGGAAAACCGTGGCCTTGAACCAGAAGGGCACCGCCACCGACCTGCTGAACGGGGGCGCGGTAGAGTTGGACGCCATCGAGCTGGCGCCCATGGCGCCCAGGCTTCTTTTCATTCCGGTCTCCGAGCACGCCGAACCGTTCAATGAGGCGGAGGTTGGCCTTCCAAGGGCGACGCGGAGCGAGGGAAGACTATGAAAAGCGAATGGGGCAGCGCACTCTACGCATCCTCCTTTACATGATTTTCTCTTGTATTGTTCTGGCAGGAAGCCAAAACTACGAATGAGGCGGCAATCATGACGCGGAAAACACAACTTCTGCCGACCGCCTTCCTTTGGTTGTCGGTGGTCTCCTCATTTGCCCTGGAGGGAACGGTGAAAGTGCACCGGGGAACGCCCAAGCTACACGTGAACGGTGACATCTTTGCCCCGTTGATTTTTTTTAACAATGTGACCCATCCGGTGGAGTCCACCGTTGAAACCGGATGGCGTGAAATCCGGTATTCGGTTGCGGCGGGATACCGCCATCACTCAACCGGCATTCGGCACAACTTGAAGATGCCCTGGCCGAGGCCGGGGGAGGAGGCCGACTACAGCGGCGTCAGGAAGACGATGGACGATTTCCTGAAACTTGCGCCGGAGGGTACACTGATTCTCCGCATCGATACAGATGCTCCCGCCTGGTGGACGGAGGCCAATCCGGAAGAGTGTATTCGCACGGAAGCAGGAACGTCCTTCGGGCGAGTTTCAGCCGCTTCAAAGAAATGGCGATCCGAGGCGGAGGCCTCGCTGCGTGGAGCAGTTCGATTTCTGGAAGACAACTACGGGGATCACATCCTGGGGTACCATCCGGGCGGCCAGGGCTACGAGCCGGGCGCCACTGAATGGATCCACCCTGCCGAGGACTTCGGGCCAGCCATGAGAGATGGATTTCGGGATTGGCTCGCGCAGAAATACAGTGACGATCCAACCGCTCTCCAACGGGCCTGGAAGAAAGTGGGAGTGGATTTTGATTCGGTCACCGTACCGACCTCGCGCGAACGATCGACCTATCTTCACGGCTCTTTTCGCGATCCGGGCCGACAGAGAAAGAGCATGGATTATCAGGAGTATGTGCAAGTCGCGATGGTTGAAGTTCTGGAGCTATTCGCGCATGTGGTCAAGGAGGAAACCCATCGGCGAAAGCTTGTGGTCTTCTTCTACGGATACCTGTTCGAGATCAGTTCTCAGTCGGGGCATCACCGGTTGACGCGAATTCTGGAATGTCCTGATATCGATATTCTTTGTGGGCCCATTTCATACGGGGACAGGTCGCTGGCGGGAACGGCTCCTTTTATGGCGCCGGTCGATTCAATCCATCTTCATGGAAAGCTGTGGGTGAACGAGGATGATACGCGAACCCATCTCTCCGCACCGGACCTGGGATTTGGACGAGTCTCCGAACCCCATCACACGACGTGGGTGCTGCGGCGTAATTTTGCGCAGGCGCTGGCGCACCGGACGGGCGCCTGGTGGATGACCTCCAGCACCCGGGGATGGTTCGACTCGAAGGAACTGTGGGACGATCTGGGAGCGCTTCTCCAGCTCTACGAAAAGCGTGCTGCCACCATGACTCGGTATGAGAGTGAGATTGCGGTGATCATTGACGAGGAAAGCGCTCTCCACACGCATTGGAACCAGGGAACGCGCGACCTCATGTATAATAGCAGGATGGATCTTTTGCGAATCGGCTCGCCGGTCGGATTCTATCTCCTAGACGACCTGATCGCAGGAAAAGTACCCGAGGCGAAGATGTACGTGTTCCTGAATGCATTCTACATTTCACCCGCGCGCCGGCGCGCGATTCGAAGTGAGGTAGCGAAGGATGGAAAGACCGCCGTGTGGTATTGCGCTCCCGGATTCGTTGCGGAGTCGACCGGGACGGCGACCATGGAGGCTTTGACCGGCATTGCATTCAAGCGGCTTCCGACAGCCATTGCTCCCGAGCTGGTGATCACCAAGGCCGGTAGTGAGCTTCTGGGTGAAGTGCAGGCCGGGGAGGTTTTTGGTCCGGGAGAGGCGTCCGTCATCGATCCGGTGTTCGCGGCGATAGAGCCCCAGGATAATATGTCGGTACTCGGCCGTTATAAGCGGGCGGACCTAGGGGCGGGCTTTGTGATCAAGAGAGGTCCCGGCTGGACGTCCGTCTTTGTGGGCTCACACAGATTGCCGTCGGGTATTTTGCGCCGGCTGGCTGTAGCGGCTGGG
>CAZTAB010000165.1:0-13470 GCA_964611475.1 uncultured Verrucomicrobiota bacterium
TCCATGAAGCGGGCGAGGTTCACAATGGAGAACAGGACGTCACCGAATTCCATGCGGATCCGCTCGCTTTCAGCCGCCGCGTGCGCCTCCCGCAATTCCCCGATTTCCTCCTCTAGCTTCTCGAGAACGCCATCGACTCGCTCCCAGTCGAAGCCCTGCCGGGCAGCTCTTTTCTGCATCTCATACGCGCGCTGCAGCGCAGGGAGGTGCCGTGACAGGCCTTCGAGAGCAGACCGCGGCGACTCTTCCCCTTTTTCTGTTCGCTTGATGTCGTCCCAGTTCCCCAAGACCTCGTTTACGTTTTCCACCTCCACCGAACCGAAAACATGAGGATGCCTGCGAATCAGCTTGTCGACAATGGCGCTCACAACGTCCGAAAAGCCAAAGGATTTCTCCTCTGAGCAAATCTGGGCCTGAAAGACGACCTGTAGAAGCAAGTCCCCCAACTCCTCGCGGAGCTGATTCCGATCTCCGGCCTCTATGGCATCGATTACTTCGTATGCCTCTTCGATAAGGAAGCGCTTAAGGGAAGTGAGATCCTGTTCCCGGTCCCAGGGACAGCCCTCCGGGGACCGAAGCGTGGACATCAGCTCGAGCAACCGGTCCATCGCGGCGAGGTTCTCTGAAGGAGGAGATGGCACGGGGATCAGGGATCCAGGTCTGACCGTTGAATATTCAATGTTCGGCGCGTTTTAAAAACACCCGGCAACGAACCTTGGAACAACTGCGGGGCACCAGCCAAGCCGCAGAGAAAAATCCCTGCGGAGCTCACGATTCAATCCTGGAGATGGGGGCAAAGGGCGTCGAGAAGATCTTCCAGGGAGAATCCCTCAACGTCCTCGATGATTGCATTGGATCCGCTAAAGTCCTCGAACGCAGTGAACTGGTCCGGGATTGCAACGCACCGAATTCCAGCCGAGAGCGCCGCCCTGACTTCCATGCGGCCACCGGCGACGACGGAGCATTCCTTCGGGCTCTTCTTCAGGCTCCGGGCGAGTTTCAGCCAGCTGTCCGCTCGGGGAAAATGCTGGTCGCTGTCATGATCCATAACCATCAGTTCAACCCCGAGGTCGGCAATGCCCAAGCTTTCCATCACGGCCATCGCGGAGGTCTGCGGCAAAGCGGAAATGGCGGCTAGCTCAAGATCCTTCTCCTTGGCGAAGTGCAAGAACTCCCGGATCCGGCCCGGCATCGAAACCGACCTGCTGCCGAGCTGCATCGCGATCCCGCCGCGAACGTCTTCCGCCAGCTTGTCAACAGAAAGGCGGGAGGCGCCAACCTCTCCCAGCAAGTTCGGCAGGTACTCTTCGGGCTGGGACTCCAGGCAGAACCTGGACACGTGGGCAGGAATGATCTTGACGCCCTGATCCTGCAAAATGCTGGTCAGGACATCGAACGTCGCCTGCCGTTCGCTCCCGCTCACGCCCTCCAGCACGAACAACACAGCATATTTGGAAGCGTCCTCCACTGCTTCGGCAACCCCGATTTCAGCGTCCGCAGCACTCATCATATCGCTCCCAACTCCTCTCTATACCAATTCCAGTACCAAGACTTTGAAACGCGGAGTCTAGAAACGCGCCGGAAGATGGTCAAGCCTTGGTTAAAGCGGGAACAAATCGGCAGATTTCAACACCGCCCACTCCTGGTCAAGGCATCCCGTCTCTTTCTCAGAAAATCGGTCCTGCGCCGCACAGGGGAATTAGGCAAGGGTCGACGCCATCCCAGCATTGGATAACGCCCAAGATCAGGAGGAACTGCAAACCAGAGCCTCGCAGTCTTGGCTTTTCCCTGGCATGCGCCGTAGCCGCGGCGCATCGCTTTCGTGCGACATCCCCCTTTTGCCTTATGCCTGCATTCTGGACCGCTTCCAAAATAAAGCCGGCGCTTTTCAATTGCAGAACCCCTAGTAGACGAATATAGCTGGCAGGAGATGAGTGGCCTTGCCCCCCTCACGGATGTAAGCGGCAACTCCTGGTTGGTCTGCTCCCTGTTGTTTCTCGTCCGATTCGGGATTGTCGGCGCGTGCTGTTCGTGGGCCCTCGGCGCCGGTACGTGGCGCGCACATCCCATTCAACGTTGGGTCCTCACGGGCGCAGCCGCGCTCCTATGCGGACTCCTCGTCAATACGCTAGGCGCCATTCTCCTAGCGGAACTGGGAATCTATACCAGAAGGCTGGAGTGGTTGCTGCTGATCGCAGTCGCCGGATGCGGCCGGTACTTCGCGGCACTCCGGGCCGTTGACTGGACAGATCACGTCAAGGACTGCCTCCCGGCAGTCATCGCAACGCCCGTCGTCGCGGCACTGATCATGCTTGCTCCCGCGCGCGGCGCATGGATCGCTGGCGGTTGGGATCCCGGGATCTACGTAACACAGGGTATCTGCGTGAGCGAGGCGGAAACATTCCACCCGGAGAACGAACTGGGGTGGACATTTCTAGGAGAGGAGGGATTTTGCTCTCTGTCACGCGCACCGCGGCAAACGCCGTCCGCTCCTTATCACGAATACCTGCCAGGCGTTCCCATCGACCCCGGCACGGGGGAAATCCAACATTTCTTCTTCCGCGGAATGCCCGCCTACGTCGCGGTAATCGAACGATGCGGAGGACTACGCGCAGCCACCCGCTCCAACCTCTTCGCCGGATGGATCGCTCTGGTCGCATTCGCCGCAATGTCCATCCAGCTTCTGGCAACGTCTGCCGCCCGATGGATGTCCTTTGCGATCCTCTCGCTTCACCCCGTCTTCTGGTTCATGGCACATTTCCCCACCTCGGAAATGCTCCAACTTGCAGTGGTAACGGGGGCCGTCGCATGGATCCCGGCGATGAACACATCCCGCTCCGCAGGTAGATTCATCGCGGTCCTTCTGTTTTTCGGAATGCTGAACCGTTTTTCCTTCCTTCCCTTCGCCGCGCTGCTGCTCTGCACAATTTCCTGGATCGGACTTCAATTCGATCGTCCCGCTCAAAGGCTGGAAAGACTGGGACAGGCATGTGCCCTCGCCGGCGGAGCCATCGTCTGCTTTGCGTGCTGCCCCATCACCATCGACCGGTTGGGCCATCACGTAGCGCCTCTTCTCTACTGGGGGCTCCCGCTCCTGGCGCTCAGTCTGCTGCTGACTCTGACACCCTTTCGCCGCCACCTCTCGCGTTTCGCAACGAAGCCGAATCTTCCCGGATTCCTTCTGCTCCCGATTGCCCTGGCCTTTCCGGCAAGGGAGGCACTCCTTCAACCCGGCGAAGTGGTGACGGTTGCTCAGGTGGCCTTTCCTGTTCTTCCGTACATGGGAGCCGTGCTGCTAACCGCAGCCCTCCTTGGCTTGATCGTTGTATTGTCCGGAAGAAGCATGGAGCAAAAGACGGGCATCACCGTCCTATGGTTTTTCGCGGCGGCGGTCGTGGGAACGGTGGTTACCTCCAACATCACCCTCTGGCTTCCCTTTGCCATCAGGCGGCATCTCGTATATTCCCTGCCCTGCGTGGCTCTGCTGGCTGGAGCACTCTTCGCGACTTGCTGGCGAAAAACGGAAGGCAGGCGAATTCTTCGGACAGCGGTTCTTCTGTCGGGCATCGCGCTTCCCCTGTCGAACCTAGAGCGCACGTGCCACGCGCTCACCCACACCGAGTACACCGGATTGCCGAAAATCATTGAACGGATTGCCGAGAATATTGGCCCTTCGGACGTCGTCGTCGTCGACCATTTCAAATGGGGAACGCCTCTCCGGTTTCTCTTCGGCGCCGCTGTCCTCAACGGCGAAACGCTGTGGGAGAAGACCTCGAACCCAGAAAAGAGAATGCAGGCCATGCGCGGGCTGCGGGAGGCTCGAGGACGAGGGCACCGGGTGCTATTCCTTACGAGCACGGAAAACGGGCTTGCCTGTTACAAGCACAAAATCGCCGCGGCGGGACCTCTCTGGGACTCGGGCGAAATCGAGATCACCGCATTGAAACACATGAAGCACGCCAAGGGTTTCACTCCCCTGACCCGGACGAAACGGTTTCGGATCTACGAATTAAAGGATTCGCCGCCGAATTGAACTACAGATCCCCTCGCCATGTGGGGCGGGATCACACGTTCAACTGCTCAATAAACGGTCAGACCGAGCGTCACGAGGAACACGCCGGCAACCAGGCCGACCAGGCTTCCATTCCGGAATCGACGGCAGTCGCGGGTGAAGTGCGACACGAACCAGCGGTAACGATAGGGGGTGACGACAAGAAACATTCCAACGATCACCCATGCGTATGCGATCAGCTTCATAACCAGACTCCACTCCGACTCGTGCCACCGAGCACTTTCCAGAATCGGGGTCGCGATCAAGAGGAAAAATCCACCCAACGCGCGGGGAGCAAGCATCTCGTCCATAAAAATGACCAACAGGAAAAACGCAAGCGGGGCTCCAAGGTATACCAGGGGCTCGATATTCTTCATCACTGAAAAGGGGGGCGTGTGAAGAATCAACCAGCCTGCCCAGAACACGTCGATCGCGGTGAGGAGCCAGCCGCTCACCTCATGGCGAGAAAACCCCGTCAATACGCGGCGTCCCTGATCAGGCGCGAACAGCAATACCAGGCACCCAGCAATCTCCAGGCCACCCAGAGCGCAAGCAAACTTGGCCAACTCACTCATTCGTCGAATCCTTGCCGTTTCCGTAATCCGCGGTGCACACAACCAGCCCACCCCATTCTCCATCGCCTCTTCGGGCAAGAGTCTTGCCACCCAGCGCCTCGAGGCGCGCCTGGACGCAGTCCAACTCGTCCTCTCGAATCCCGCTCAGGATCAGCCAACGGGACGTGGAGCGAATCAATGTGCCAGCGCACTCGAGAAGCAGGCCTCCGTACAGATTTGCACAGGTCACCTCGAACGGGCCGTCCGGCAGCCCTTCCCTAATGTCCTGACACATGATTTTCAAGCCGGATTCCACTCCATTCAGTACCGCATTCTGCCGGGTATAGGGAACAACATCCCCATCCGCCTCCACCGCAACAACCCGTGGGCATCCCATTTTCGCCGCAGCAATGGCCAACAAACCGCTGCCGGCACCGGCATCAAGAAACGAAGCGGGCCTTGATTTAAGCCACACCTCATCCATCATTTCCAAACAAAAAGTCGTCGTGAAGTGTTCACCGGTACCAAAACTCAAACCGGGGTCGATGAGAACCCGGGGCCGTTTTCCCTCTGGGGCATCCGCTTCCCAGACGGGACAGATTTCCAGCCGCCCCCGGATCAACCGGCGTCGAAACTTCTTTCGGTAGGCTAATTCCCACGCACGCGGCTTCAGGCAACAATACTCCACAGCATCGACATCGGTCCGCCTCTCCAGGACCGACTTCACCAGCAACGCCTCGTCCGGCACGGAAAAGTACAACTCCAGTCGCAACGTGGATCCATCCGGCGTCTCCAGAACGACCGGATCCCGCCCCAGAGTCCCGCGAATCCACTCCGCAAGCTCTTTGCAATCGCCGCCCACGGCAAACGCCCGCAGTGCGTGAATCGGGGCCTCGTATCTCGAATCCACACTCACGGCTGATGATCGGTGAAAAGTTCCTTCGGCAGGCTCTTCGGCCGCCAGCGCGGATCCTCAGGCGTGCCCTTGAGGTCGAACTCGAGCAGCTTGGAGATGGGCGTGGTAACCAGCTGTACGACCGTGCCCACAGCTCCATCCCGCAGCAGCTTGAACTCCACGTCGAAATTGAGCTCTTTGGATTGAAGCTGGTATGTTCCGTCCCCTTGAATGGTAAAAATATTTCCCTCTACCAGGACCTTCTCGCTTTTCAGTGTCAAACCAGACACCTCGAAGTCAGAGCGCAAATCCGTCTGCCGCATAAAGCCCAAGCCGGGATACACCTTGGCCAGAATCCGGGACAACCCCCCGAACAATGGAATCTGCTGGATATGACCCTCCCGCACGGAGATTGACCCGTGCCCGGCCGCAGAACGGCCGCGGTTGCTTCCCAGAATTCCCGTCAGTTTCAAGCGCAGCCCCATGATCCCCTGGTATGGCTCCCCTTCCCGGTGCAGGAGGGTTCGAACGACCTCTTCGAAGTTTATACCTCTCCCTTCCAGGTCGAATGCGTACCGGCTTTCCGACGGTGCCCCATCCTCAGGAAATACGTTGTAGTATCCCTCAACTGTTCCGCCATAGAGCAAACCCTTGATGTTCGAGATGCTCACGCTCCGATTGGACCAGGCGACGTCGAAGGACATCGCGTCCGTTTCGAAGGAGTAGATTGACATCCGCTCCGCCACCGTGCTGGCGCGAAGCTGTGTAACCCCATTCGTTCCGAAGTATACGGATCCGACAACCTCGGTACGGCTGGGCCCATTGAACTCAAAAGAGGCAAGTATCCCTTCGAATGCCTTGTGCGACGCCCTAGCCGCGGCCTTGGGGTCAACCGCGCTGACAACATCAATATCAACTCGCTTTTCTTTCAGGTCAATTCGGAGAGCCCCATCGAAGTCGCCCTCGTCCCGGGATGCGTGAAACGGATCCATGACAAGCAGACGATTGGTGTACGCGAGGGTACTGGAAAAGCGGTTCACGAAGGTTCCCTTGTAGTAGAAATTGGTGCCGGCCACGGCTCCGTTCATCACGAATTGCTCCCGGGATCCCCTCCGGCCGGTGAAATCGACCTGAGCCTGCAGGGGTTCCTCCGTAAACTGGAGGTGACGCGCAAGGCGGACCTGGCCTTCGGGCAGGACGGGCGCGATGAGGAGATAATCCACCTGCGTCCGAAGGGACGCCTCGTAGGAATCATCGTTCATATTCCAGGAAATCGCGCCAGAAATCGCGCCAGAATCCTCTTCTTCCGCCCCGATTCTGAAATCGATGTCTTTGAATCGAAACCAGGGATCGTCGCAGGAGAAATCCAGGGAACCGGAGTGAATCGGTATTCCCTGATATACGGCCGAATCCAAAAATACGGATCCGGACAGGGAACGCCACAAGGACTCGATGGGGGCACGGGCAATGCGCATCTCCGCTCGGACACCGCCGCCGAGATGCCAACCCATCTCAGCCAACCGGTCCCGCCAATCCACGGGCATAAGGCTTGTCAGGTGGGAGGACGGGAGATCGGTGCTAACTTCCGCCTCGAGACATCCCTCGCCAAAATCCACCTCGCCCCGGCCCCTCAGGGCCAGCCCTCCCGCCAACAGCTCGAGGTCATGAATACTCAGCTGCTGATCCGAGTAGGCACCAGCGAACCGCCACGCGTCAAAGCCAACACCGCGCACCCTGGTCTCCCTTCCTCGACCAGTGAGCCGGACTTCGCTCGACTCCATGGTCGCGGGCTGCAGGAGAAACGACAGGTCGATGGCCGGCGGAGCCAGAAACCGCATGTCGTTCAGTTGCTCTATGAGCAGGGAAATGCCACCCGAATCACTGCCGGGAAAACAGCGGGACAGAACAGAGTCGAGAGATGGAATAGGGAATGCCGGCCCGAAGCCCGCGTCCCCATCCAGGAGGACCTCCCCACTCCCGATGACCTGCATGCCAAGAACCATTGCACGGAGGCTACGGACCTCAACCCCCGTCCCGGTTCGAGCCAGTGTTGCATTCAGATCCCGGACTTCCAGCACCTGATCCGGCGGCGCCTCATGCAGCGGATGCATGGCACAGACCCGCGCGACCCCACTTGAAATCGTCAGTCCCCGAAAACCCGACCCCCTCTTGAGCCATTCGAACACGTCGATATCGAGCAACACCTCGCCGAACTCTAGAAGAGGTTGCACCCGGGCCGCATGATCGAAGCAAGCAAAGTCACGAGCCCTGGCAACGCCGAAAACATTGAAGGTAACCCGACCCACAGACACATAGAGGCCCTGCCGTTCCAGTGATTCAATCCACAGCGCCTTGACGCCTCGCGGGATGCCGACAAACTGGAGATAACCCGCCGCACCGGCGGCCAGGACAAGTAGACACACGGTGGTGCGGAACAGAACGCGGCGGAGAGCAGCCCATGCCCCCCGTCGCCTCCGGCGTTGTTTTACTGAACGCACTTCTGTTTTTCGAAAACCTTTTTTGCTGGTTTTGTTCAAATCCCCATCAAGAGGTACCAATCAACCGGATGGCCTTCCTCCACTATAGAGTACAGGATTTGAAGCGTGGCGACAGCAAAGCCCGCCGAATTCACGAAGAGGGTGAAGTCGATCGACCCGTGATCTACGCCAAGCTCACCGATGGAGTTGCCGGCCTTCCTAATCCTGCGGCAGATCACTCTCTACCACCGCCGGCTCGGGTTCCACGAGCTCCATGTCGAAGATTGAACCATAGACGCTGCGGGGCACAACAAAGACTGTACTCTGACCGCGGATCATGGTGAATACACCCTCCGAGTCGGCACTCCCGCCGAACAGGATGCTCTTGCTGATCCCTGCGTCCCCGGTCAGCCCCAACGTCAGAACCGCCGCGGGTTCAAAGAGAGCGAAGAGCTCCAGATCCTTCGGGTCCTCCTCCACATACCGATCGACGTGCAAACGGAAAACTGCGTTCAGAATGTTCGTGATGGCGGCCGCATTCACCTGTGCGCCATCCTCCACAGCCTGGAATTTCCCGGCAGCGTCCTTCTCCACCCGTTGTTCCTTCCCGTCCCGGGATATCTCAACGCTGCGAATATCCCCGTGTACCAGGAGCAGGGCCAACCGGTCGTAGTAATCGAGGGGATTCGTCGACCATCGGTCCGTAAGGGTCCGGTCCACGACCACGCTCCCGGTCTCCCGCGGGTTCCGGACGATCACGGTCTTGGCGTCCCCGGGATTTGGGTAGACCAGAAATTCAGCATGGTTTCCCGCTTCGTCCTCCGCAAGGTCCAAGCGCTCGGGATCCGCGGAAAGCACGGAAACGGCAAAAACCAGTCTTCGCTCGGATTCAGCGGCCGCGCCCGGCATTTCCCTCACGGGACTCCCGCTGAGGAAGGCATTGACGCGAGCACCGGCCCACTCATTCAGAAGCGTCCACACCAGTTCGTCATCAGCATTTCGCTGGACCGGTTTCAAGAGCGACCAGCTTCCCGCATCGTCCTTCTGTAATTCGATGGTGACTTCCCCGGAACCAATCAGGACATAGCCTACCGCAGCCGCACGCAGGTTGCATAACCGCCGATCGCGCAGGACGTCCGCATCCAGCTCGGCCTCGCCAAGCAATGTCCTCGGGACGGCAAACACCGAAGCCCAATCGTCCGCCCGCGCGTACACCAGCTGCGGATCCCCATCGACCGGTCGACCGAGAAACACGCTACGCGCGCCGCCCCCCCCCTCCGGCCAGATATACGCCTCCACAACCGGAGAATCGAGGCCGTACGGGGCAAAATCCTCGACTTCATCCTCGACGAACTTCTCGATCCGCGCGGCCTGGAACTTTCGAACCATGTCCCGCACGAATGCGTTGTCGGCGCGGCCTTCCACCGGCTGCTTCATCAACCACTGCCCGTCCTCCCGACGCGTCAGCTGGACCGGACCCGCCGACCGCTTCAATTCGAACCGGTGGGCACGCAGAGGCACGCCGTGCAAAAGGGACCGGGAGCGGAGTACATTCGCATCGGCAGGAAGAAGAGAAAGGACGTTTGTGCTGGTGGCCACGATGTCCTGCCGATTGGTCTCCATGATGAAAAGCGACTGTCCAAGCGGCGAGAGATCGCCCACCCAAATACCGATGGGCCGACCCCGCTGTTCCACCGAGATCTGCGCGCGCGGCACGGCCAGCCCATAATCCACCAGTTTCAGCCCACGGCGTTCCCGCTGTGCGGCGGGAATCACGTCGCCCTTAGGTAGGCGCTCGAGCCCTTGGATAATTCTCCGAATCTGGCCGTTGTCAGCAAAGCCCTGAACAGGCTCCTCCAGCCGCCAGTTGTGATCCTCCAAAACGGCCCGGACAACCAGGTTGGACATGGCGATCGACAGGCGGCTGACAGACTCCGGGTTCAGCGTCAGCGCCTTCCGGGCTTGCGCTTCCTGCATCTTCGTGCCCGCCCGGTCCTGCTCCACAAACCAGATGAACGCGCCCAGGCCAAAGACAAGGAGCAGAAGTACCACCGTCGATTTCAAATTCATGACTATGCCCTGCGCCACGCCCAAACCAGAAGACCAAGCAAAGCAACCGCACCGGGAATGCCGCCCACGACGATGCCAAAGAGGCACCAGAACTGCTCGCGGCTCACTACCAGGCGGTAGCGATCATACTCCTTGGGGGAAATCGCCATTAGTTCATCCCGCTCAAGAAGCCAGTTCACGGCGCTGATCATGAAATCCTTGTTTCCCCCGGAAAGGTAATGGTTCATGGCGAAATCCGCATCTCCGATCACCACCATCCGCGTCGATGGGATCTCCACGTCAATTCCCGGTACCGGCCCCTTTTCCACCGCGACCGCAATGGAAATCGGGCCGGGCTGATCGACCCCTGGATCGAACACCGCTTCTCTCGACATGCGGTCCATCTCCGCCCAGCTTGTCATCGAAGACTTTGCGAGCGGCACAACTCGCGGGCGATCCGCGGCACCGACCGCCTCCGGAACACTGGCCGCGGCCTGCACCGACCGGGGCAGGTGGAACATGGAGACAACATCTCGAAGCGGCTCCGTGATCGGGTGAGCCTCGTACTCCCGCACCAGCAACATTTGAGGGAGGTCCTCGAGGCTCCGCTGTTTGTCGACCACAAAATCGCTCTCCACATGCACACCCCAATCCTGCAACAACGGCTTCAGGCCGGCGTCCATCATCGGCTCGAGCATCACCAGCAGCCGGCCGCTTTTTTCGATGTACTTTTCAATGATGTACAACTCCGGTTGCGACATTTTTTTGAGCGGGCGGGGAATAATTAGAGCATCCGCATCTGCGGGCACGGCCCTCCGTTCGCCCAACACGAGAGGACGAAGATCAATGTTTTCGCGCCGGATCGCCTGTGCAATTTCGGAGTAACCACGAACCTCGTCGAAATCATCGAAATCCGCCTCGTCGTGCCCCTGCAGCACGTACACGACCGGCTTTGTCCCGTGCACGACGGACTTGATCGCGGACGAAAAAACCAGCTCCCCCCGGAAAAATATGGCGGACGGGACCATGGGAACCTGGATGGTGTCATACTTTGCCTCGACCAGGTCATCCCGGGCCACGACCTCCGAACGACCCTCGCTCTCGAAAATAACAATGCTGTCCGACTGAAGGGAGTGTCCAGCCTTCAGCTCGCGTGCGCGGGCGAGGTCCACGTTCGGCTGTACATGCTCCACCTTCATATGGTCGCACGCGTACTCATACTCCTCGAGCAGCCGGCCCACGTCCTCGAAGAGCGCATTCGTGACGGAAAACACCATCACGACATTCACCTGGTTGCTCACCGTCGAAAGGAGCTTCTGGCTCTGCTCCGAAAGCTCGTAAAACGTCGACTGGCTGACATTTACCCTTTTGTAGTGCCTGTATGAAAGATAGTTGATCATTCCCAGTAGCAACACAGCCAGAAGGCCGGCAATCAGGACGTTCAACCGGAAAAAGAACCTCCGCCCACGACGCTTCCGGATGCTTTTCTTCGCTTCCCTGGATGGCTGCTGCACCTGTTTACTACCCCCGACGTCCTTCCAGCATGCGGACCGACAGGAACAACACAAGTCCCGTGCCGGTCAGGTAAAAAACAACCGGCCGGCTGTCGATCAAGCCCCGCACAAATCTCTGCTGATGCTCGAAAGACGAAATGTAAAGACTGACGTCCCGGATCAAGTCTGAGGCGACATACGAGTGCACCAGCCCGCCAAAAAACAAAATCCCCATAATAGCGTACGTCGCGATCGCGGCGACCACCTGACTGCCGCTTAACGCGGAACACAACACGCCGACGCTCAAATAGAACATTCCCAGCAACATCACCCCAGCGTAGCCCGATACCGCCGGCATGATGTCGAGCGGGGCGGACTCCTCACTGAATATTTCCAGCAAGAACGGATAGGAAACAGTAGGAAGCCACATGAAGGCAAACATCGTGAGGGCCGCGAGGAACTTTGCAAAAACGACTGCGCGCTCGGTCACCGGCGCGGTCATCAGGGTTTCGATCGTTCCTGCATGCCTCTCCTCGGCGAAGGTTCTCATCGTCAACACGGGAACAATCAGCAGAAAGGTCGGCCAGAAAAACAGGGGTGAGCTGAGAAGCTGCTCCATCACGTCCGGAATGGTGTACTCGCGCGTGTTGAACAGCCCCACGACAAGGTAGAAGTTAAAGCCGGTGATCAGCAGAAAAAAAATGGCGGCCACGTAGGCGATGGGCGAAAGGAAGTATGCCGCCAGTTCCCTGCGCCACAGAGCCAGCAAAACGAACATCAGGGCTCTCTCCTGTTCTCGCCGGAAGTCAGCGCGCCAAAGACATCCTCCAGCGTCGTGGAAATCGTCCGTAATTCGCGCAGCGCCCACCTGTGGTCAACTGCGGTCTGAAAAATATTCTGGCGAAGGTCCGTTCCCAGTTTCCCGGCGATCTCCACCCTCACCCAGGCGCCCTCCAGACGATCGAATACATCATTCACGCCGGGAAGCGCCCGCAGCGTCTCCACAACCTCAGATTGGCGCGCCCTGATTTCCGCCACCACGCGGATGCTCCCCGATACGATGCCGGCCAGGTTCTCCGGTGTGTCCGACGCCACGATCCTCCCCTGATCAAGAATCAGCACGCGTTCACAAATGGCCTCCACCTCCGGGAGAATATGCGTCGACAGCAGGATCGTGTGGCGACCCGAGAGATCCCGAATCAGGTTCCGGATCTCGCGGATCTGGTTGGGATCCAGGCCGATGGTCGGCTCGTCCAGGATCAACAATTCAGGATCATGCACAAGGGCATCGGCCAACCCGACCCGCTGCCGGTATCCCTTGGAGAGCGTCCCGATCACACGGCGCCGGGTCTCCACAAGCCCGCACATCTCCAGCACCGCTCGGATCCTCTCCTTTCGTTTTCTTCCCGACAGCCCCTTCAGCCGCGCCCGGTACCGGAGGTACTCGGAAACTCTCCTCTCGTCGTAGAGAGGACAACTCTCCGCGAGATAACCGATCCGTCGCCGGACCTGGAGGGACTGCTTCGCCACGTCCCAGCCGGCAATCTTCACGTCGCCACCGGTGGCCGGAAGGTACCCCGCGAGCACCCTCATTGTCGTCGTCTTTCCGGCTCCGTTCGGGCCCAGAAACCCTACGATCTCACCCGAACCAACCCGGAACGATATATCACTGACCGCAACGCGCCTAGGATAGCGCTTTGTCAGGTTCTTGACATCGATCATGTCCATAAGCGTCTCATGCCGGTCGTGGCGAACATCGGAGTTGATAAAGATGGGAACAAATATGAAAGCAGAATATTCATGTTGGGCAACCAGGGTCCGCAGTTCGCCGATTACAGATCCTTATCCTCCCTTCGGACAGACATGGCAATTCTCAGGCCAGTCGACCATTGGACGTTGAATGCTTCATTCCAGCGAATTGCACAACGACTCTGATTCAGGGTTTGAGTGG
>CAZTAB010000166.1:0-3051 GCA_964611475.1 uncultured Verrucomicrobiota bacterium
CCCATTGCCACCGCTATTTCTGGCGTACGTGCGCCGCAGCCACATTTCGTACGTCCAATTGCTTAACCCCGAGGCCGAAATCTTGGAGTCGCTGGATTCGTTCTTGAACCCGCCTCCGCCGCCATCCGAATTTCGGTAAAATGTCACATCCGACCCTCCCGCCGTACCTGTCGTCAAGACCGGCGTGGTCTGCCATCCCTGGGCATACGTGGATGGATTCACCTCGTTCTTCCACTGGTCGGCGGGGTCTCCTTCGTTACCCAAGGCATTCAGGTCAATCACCAATGCCGCGTGGGCGCCGGTCGAAAGACCGAGGAATGCGGCGAGGGCTGCTGAAGTAAGTAGTCTCTTGTTCATTAGTTGTTCTCCCCTTCCTTATGTGTTGCTCCGACTCACTGATCAAGGTGCTTCGACCAGCTCTATTCAAGATTGGGCCAGACCCATAGCGTATTAGTCACTACGAAGCAAGATTTTCCATGGCCACCGTCATCTTATTCACCGCCCTGGATCCAGATGCCGGGGTCAAGATGTCTCCCAAATCTTTTCCACAAAAAAACATTGCCAGATCGAAAAGGAATCACACGAACAGGAGTGGTAACTTTATCTTCGGCTTTTCCCCTCCATTTCGCCTATCCTCTCCAAAAAATGGAGTTCGAAACCGTGCCAGACAGGAAATTATCCATCCGTCCGCGAATTTTCGTCGACTTCGAGGATGTCGACCGGCAGGAAAACGTCGTCCGCCGGTTTCATCCAGCCGAAAAAACCCTCGATGTGCCCGTACTGAAGGGGGAGAAGCCCTGGGAACAGTACAAGGGGGCGGCCGCCAGCTTCATCTACGACGACCAGGAGCAGATCTACAAGGCGTGGTACCTCGGCGACACGGGGTTCGACCAGGAGACACAACACGGCCGCCACGTGCAATGCTACGCCACCTCACGCGACGCGATCCACTGGGAACGGCCCAACCTGGGACTGCACAAAGTACTCGGCTCACGAGAAAACAACGTCGTCATCCCCGATTCACACCACGACGGGATGGATCACTGGGAATCGATGCTCAAAGATTCGTTCGATCCCGATCCCGACCGACGCTACAAGGCGCTAGGCTGGTCGAGCCACGGCGAAAAACACTCACCGCCATGCACCGGAATTTACTCGGCGACCTCGCCCGACGGCTTGACCTGGAACCACACCCCAAATCCGGTCTTCTGGTGCAAACCCCGGCCCGGAACCGACGACCTCGGTCCCGTGGGGGATGCGCAGGCAATGATGATCGATACGCTGAGAAAACGCTACGTCGCGTTCCTGCGCGGCGGGGGCGGCCGGATGATCAGCATCAGCGAGGACTTCGTGCATTGGACGCCGCCCGAAACGGTCCTGTGGCACGCAAACGAGGAGGACCTTCTCTACAACCAGGTCGGTTTCGTGTACGGCGACCAGTACCTCGGCTTCCTCACGCATCTCGACCGGCGCGCCCAGCGGCACACGTGCACCCTGCAGCTTGTGATGAGCCGCGATGGCGAACACTGGCAGCGGGCGCCCTGCCCGCCCATCATTTCCCCCGGCGACACCGGCGAGTGGGACCGGTTCCTGATCCTGCTGACCGGCGCGCCCCCCGTGCGGGTCGGCGACAAGCTGCACATCTACTACCGGGGATTCGGGATGAGACACAGCGGACACCCCGGTCAGCTGGATGCGCGCCTCGCACGGGACGACGGTCTCGGTCAGGACCCCACCGGCACCGGCGCTGTCGGACTGGCCACCCTTCGACTCGACGGCTTCGCATCGGTCAATGCGAGCTTCGACGGCGGGACCCTGACGACCGTTCCGCTTGCCCTCACGACGGACGAACTCACCGTTAATGTCAAAGCCGATTTCGGGCGCGTGCTGGTGGAACTGCTCGATGAAGAAGACAAGCCGCTTGCCGGATACGCGAAGGAAGATGCCATCCCGATCGAGGAGAACAGCGTGGTGGCGCCTGTCGGCTGGAAAGCGGGACGTTCGCTGGCGCCCCTGCGGAAACGGGCGGTGAAAATCCGCTTTCACCTCGTGAATGCGCGGCTCTACGCCTACGCGGGAAGGTGATCGCTCCATCAAACCGCAGCGTCGGTGGTCAGATGCAACTGTTGAGCTAGTCGGTAACGATCTCGATCAACCGCCCATCACCATCCGGCAGAATCAGCTGTCCTTCCACCAAATCAAGCGGCCGGACATGCCCGCCCGGCCTCGACCGGTCGACCTCCAGCGCCGTGACGCCGTCGTCGAAGGTCAGGGTCAATTCCGCGGCCTTCCACGGATCCCGATTCACCACCATCAGGAACCTGCGGTCGTCCGGACCGTCGAAAAAACCGAACACGGCCGGTGCGCCGCTGCAGCTCTTCAATCCGCCGTGGCCTTCGTAGAGCCAGGTTGTGCCGCGCGGTTGAGGCGAGGTGTGGCGGACGGCGGTGGAGGTCAGGCTCAGCAACAGCTCACCCATGTTCTGGATTTCGCGGTTGATCCGTTTCGCTGTGTCGAACCAGGGACCTTTCGTGCCCTCCCCATCGATGAGCCCGTCTTCCCCTTCCGCGGGACCATACGTGAAGTATTGCAGTCCCCGGGCGCCATAGGCGAGACAGCTGTAGAGCTGAAATCGCAGGTGGCCCTCGGTGGGCGTCGGATATGAAAAAACCGGCGTGCTGAGCGTAAACGACCAGAACGGAACCCCGTGCTTCTTTGCGGCGGCGCGGATGATTTCCAGGTTTTCATAATACTCGGGCCGCACGCGGATGGCGTACTCCGCCTCTCGAAAGCGAAATCCCTGGATGCAATAGTGGTCGAAGATCAGCACCTCGGGCCGGTAGATCTCCATGTACTGGTCCACGTATTCCTGGTAGTCCCGGGTGCCGAAGAAATTCTCCTCTTCGTTGACCGGAGCGTGGCTCGGGTAGAGGTTGACGTAGGCAACATGTCCCGGGTCCATTCGGGCCAGGTGATCGCGGCTGAGCGCCAGCGGTTCGAAATACCTCCGATGGGGTTCATCCTTGAGGACGTACATCGCGAGAGCGGGTT
>CAZTAB010000167.1:0-2086 GCA_964611475.1 uncultured Verrucomicrobiota bacterium
CCCATTGCCACCGCTATTTCTGGCGTACGTGCGCCGCAGCCACATTTCGTACGTCCAATTGCTTAACCCCGAGGCCGAAATCTTGGAGTCGCTGGATTCGTTCTTGAACCCGCCTCCGCCGCCATCCGAATTTCGGTAAAACGTCACATCCGACCCTCCCGCCGTACCTGTCGTCAAGACCGGCGTGGTCTGCCATCCCTGGACATACGTGGATGGATTCACCTCGTTCTTCCACTGGCCGGCGGGGTCTCCTTCGTTACCCAAGGCATTCAGGTCAATCACCAAACCTACTAAATCTCCCGGCGGTTCGGGTTCTGTCGGCGGTTCGGGTTCCGTCGGCGGCGTTGTTCCCAGGGTGATGCTGATGTCGTCCGCTGCGGTATTGGCATCGTTGCGAATCATGTTCAACGTCACCCAATTGGGCTCGAACGATATCGCCGGATCCCAGTTCGCTGCGGACAACGAGATGGCCGCCCACTCACCCGCCGTGGTACCGGAATACTCGCGAATCTGGGCGGATACGTTCCATGAGGTTCCCGCAGCCCTCGTGCCGGAGACGTTCAGTTCCACCCATGTATCGAGGGGATAGCTGAATGTCCCTTCGATTTCATTCGGCCCGGATTCCTGCAAGAAAAAGAGAGAACTATTCTCGTTGTCATTTGCGAGCCAGAGGAAGCGCGGTGTTCCGGTTGGCGGATTGAGAGCAGCCTCGGAAACGGCGCCAATCAGCTGCCCATTGTCATCAGCGCTATCCTTGTACCATTTGACCTTGTAGTCAAAGGATGAGGCACCGGTGAGGAGTTCGGTTTGGACCTGACCTTCACCCCAGACTTCTGGCTGGCGCTGAGCCCCCTGCGTTCCGTTGTAGCCGAATGCCGAGACATCCGGCGGCGTCGCTGTCCCGCAGCAGGTTTGCCACGCACTGGAAATGTCCGTGGGGGACAGGCCATTCAGTGAAGCGTCTGGCGTATATCCGTCCCCGTCGAAGTTCTCCTGGAACACGAGGTTTGTCATCCCCGGGGTGGGTGGCTCCGGGGTGGGTGGCTCCGGGGTGTCCGGCAGCGTTTCCAGGACCCGGTAGGTTTTGCTCGCCGAGTACCCGGTCGGATCGAAGAACCTCTGCGATTCGCCGTTGCCGGTCTGAAGGTTTGCGCCTTCGTCGCTGTAGGTGACGGGGGGATTGTTGGTATCCGCCTGCAGCCTATAGGTTCCGTTGGACTGGCTGGTGTAGACGATGGCGGTTGCATCCTCGATGGACAGGGCACGGATGACGCCCGCCGTCGTGGTCATGGACGTCACCGGGACTTGTGGCTGCTCGGGGCCGACGTAGCCGGACATCTCCGCGATCAGGTTGGTCAACGCCTGCCCCTGGAACACTCCCTGGTACACCTTGATGCGGCCGACATAGCCATTCCAGGCCGTCTCGTTCCAATCTTTATGACCAACCGGCAGGATGTTTCCGATCACACCCTCTTTCAGCACGATGTCCGTTGGCCCGTGATTGAAGGTGGCATTTACGTTCGAGTCCATGCCGTTTTCATGAAGGAGGTACAGGGAGATATCGTCCGCCCCCTTGGACTCATCGTGTACGAGGACCCCAACGTAATTCTTCCCCGCCTCCAAGCTGTCGAGGTAGGCGTCCGCAATCCCGCCTCCGGTAAACGCCCGGAAGTGTCCCTGCGGGGAAGAACCCATGCCGCCCCTGCCGCAGCTGCCGCCGCCATCACGGTCACCCCACCTGAACCAAGTACCCCAGTTGTTGGGATTCGAGCCGAAGGGAGTCAGGCTCTCGAACTTGAAGGCCATGGCCAGGGTAAATGAACTGCTGCCTGCCGGGTGACCTGCGTCAGAGTACTCCAACCGCTGGTCCACTCCGTTGAAGTTGATTCCCGGCTGTCCGCCGTAGAACACAGAATCGATGAGCGTGGGCTCATTGCCAGCACCCGGCGGGGTGGCCGTCGGCGTAAGCGTCACCGCGGGCGTCAACGCGGCAGTCTGCGTGGCGGCCGGCGTGGCATTCGAACTGGTAAACGGCGTGGCCTTCGGAGTGAGCGTCGGAGCGGCGGCGCCGGGTAGGGGCGTCTGG
>CAZTAB010000168.1:0-11597 GCA_964611475.1 uncultured Verrucomicrobiota bacterium
CGAGGATTTTTACCGATACCAGGATTCCGACGGGGACGGAATCTGCTTTCGCACCTTCCCTGGTGTTCACCCGCGCGGCAGTTTCTTCACCCGCGGGTCGGGACACAACGAGTACGGCGGGTATACGGAGGATCCGCGGGAGTACCAGCAGGTCCTCGACCGCCTGACGAAAAAGTGGGAAACCGCGAAGACATTCGTCCCTGCACCGCTGGTACAGACACGGGAGGGAGCGCGATCCGCGATCCTCGCAGTGGGCAGCAGCGACGGGGCCGTGCAGGAAGTGCTGGACAGCACGGACGAGCCACTGGACTACATGCGCATCCGCGCCTTCCCATTCTCAGACGACGTGCAGGAATTCATCGATGCGCACGAACGGATCTTCATCGTGGAGCAGAATCGGGACGCGCAATTGAAATCCCTCCTTGCAATCGAGCTGAACGTGGATAAAAGGAAATTGATATCGGTGCTTCACTACGACGGGTTCCCCATCGGGTCTGACCATGTCCTGAAGGGGCTCAATGGTCGGCTGAAAGAAAGCGTCAAGCTATGAGCTATATTTCCAAACCCAGAGTCTCCTATGCGGGAATCAGGCGAAACAAACTCGGTCTCTCAATGCGGGACTACGAGGGCGGCATGTCAACGCTCTGCGCGGGATGTGGCCACGATTCCATCACCGCGGCGCTGGTCCAGACGTTCTTTGAACTCGATATCCCGCCGCATCGGGTCGCAAAATTGAGCGGCATTGGCTGCTCGTCGAAGACGCCCGCGTACTTCCTAGACGCCTCGCATGGGATCAACACGGTTCACGGCCGCATGCCGGCGATCGCAACGGGCGCCAACGCGGCTAATCGCGATTTGTACTATGTCGGCGTTTCTGGGGATGGAGACTCCCTGTCGATCGGTATCGGGCAGTTTGCGCATGCGATTCGACGCAACATCAACATGCTCTACATCATCGAGAACAATGGTGTATACGGGTTGACCAAAGGACAGTTTTCCGCATCCGCAGATGTGGGCTCGACGGCGAAAAAAGGAGCGGCCAACCGCAACATGCCGGTGGATCCGGTGATCCTCGCCCTCAGCCTCGGTGCAACGTACGTGGCAAGAGGTTTTTCAGGGGACAAGGAGCAATTGGTGCCGATCCTCAAAGGCGGATTGTTGCACCAGGGATTCGCGCTCATCGACATTATTTCGCCCTGCGTGACATTCAACGACCACGAGGGGTCAACCAAGAGCTACCTACATACCCGTGAGCACATGCATGAGACGGTCCGGAGCGATTTCGTCCCGCCTGCGGACTCGATCGAGATCGAATACCAGGCGGGCGAGGCGATCCCGGTTCGCCTCCATGACGGCAGCCATCTTCTCCTGCGCAAACTCATGCCCGAGTTCGAACCCGGGAACCGCGCGGAAACCATTACGTACATCGAGAAGCATCAAGCCCGCGGGGAAATCGTGACCGGACTGCTGTTTTTGGACAAGGAGCCGGGTGACCTCCACAAAACCTGCGGCACGACAGCGCAGCCGCTGGCGGATATCCCCTACAACGAACTCTGCCCGGGGGAAGCGGGACTGGAAGCAGTGTATCGAACGTACCGCTAGCCGCGGTTGGTTTCGCGACGGGCCCGTCGTCTCGGGAATCGATTGAAGAATACGGCTCCAGCCCCAAAACGCCTTGCATCCGGCCGGATGCGGTCCCACTATTCGGTCCGCTTCACGTAACAAACTCTCTGATCGGGGGCTCCATGATGAACAACAAAGGGGAACATCACTACGCCGCGACGCCGGTACGCGGGACGTGGATCATCGGTGCTCTCGTAGTTCTGGCCCTGGCAGGGATCCGAACCATCACCTTGGGATCAACCTGGCTGCACCTCGCGACGGGAAAATTCATTTCGGAACATGGCATTCCCCGCACCGCTTCGTGGAGTCTGACCGACGGCGACCGCACGTGGATCGCGGAGACCTGGCTCTATGACTGGATCCTCCACAAATTGTGGGCAATCGGTCCGGGAGCCGTAACCATCATCCATGTACTGCTGGTCGTGGCCGCATTTCTTCTTCTGCTGCCGCAGGCCACCACGTTTGCCCGGGGCATTGCGCCAGCGTTAGGGATTTTCCTTGGCACCTGGCTGCTTCTTCCCCTGATGGAGGTTTCACCCCGGATCTTCTGCCTGATCTTCCCTGCAATATTCATCTTCCTCCTGAGCCGCCAGCGGTCGGCCACCGTCTTCTGGGGAAGTCTGGTCGTCGCCCAGATTTTCTGGACGAACATGCATGCGTCCTTTCTGATCGGACCGGTACTTTGCGCCGTGTTCGCCTTCCAGGCATACCGCACGAACACCAGCCCGTACGCGGTGAAACAATTAATCGCGGCCACGGTGGTCACCGCGCTGGTTACGCTGATCAATCCCTACTTTCACGAACTGCACCTGCACGCGGCAACCTTGTACAAGGCGCCAGGATTTATGAGCAACCCGGAAATGATTTCCCCCTTCCACGCTCAGTTTGGAAACGATTTCCTCAAAAACCTGACCCCTGTCGTGCTCGTCGTCGGCGCGATCGGACTGGCGACCTATCGGAGAAAGCTGCCCGCGGCCCTCACCTGCATCGCCGTCGGGGCAGCGGCAGTAACCGCGGCAGCAAAGGGGGGCAGCGCGTTCGCGCCGACGATGACGATTCTCACCTTTCCATTCCTGTGCCTGAGCATCAGCGCCGGCTCAGAGTTTCTGGGTGATGCCGTGAAAAAACGAGGCGACGTCCCGGAGAGCGTCCACAGCGCCTTCGGCACCGCCCTTGCGGCGGTGCTTCTGGTGGTCACTCTCGGGATGGTGGTCACGAACCAGTACTACCGGTCGATCGGGAGCGCCGCCTCCTTTGGCCTCGGTGTCAATCACGACACGGTGCCCGAGCGCGCCGCGAGTGTGATTTCCCATCCCTCCTTTCCGGAACGCGCGGCGAACCTTCCACTGGACGGGGGCTACCTCGCCTATACCTATCCCGAGCGAAAAATTTTTACGGACCAGCGGCCACGAGGCCACGATCTAGCCTTCCACCGCTCAATCTTGACGGTAATAAGCTCTTCTTCCAGGGAGGCCCAGGCGTTCTGGACCGACCATGACATCAACGCCTTCATTCTCAATACAGTGTGGGACAGGGCGAATGCGGCTCTCATCCAACTCATCAGCAGCGGCATCTGGAGCCTGGTCTACCTGGACGGAACCACCGCGATTCTAATTCGCAACACGCCGGAGCACGCGACTTTTTTCAATGCCGTCGCGATGGAACGGGAAGCGGGGCTCCAAACGATTCAGGATACGTACACCGCATATCGGGAAAAGATTCAAAGCACGCTGGGTGCACCCGTCAACGCCCGGCTCCTGGGTACAGGAAACACCTTTTTCCCACTACAACGATACCGTGAGGCATTTGCCGCGCTGGACCCGGTGGTGCTGAACGCGCCATCTTATCACAAGGGCTGGTACATGTTGGGGCTTTGCCAACTCCAGCTTGGGAAAACGGATCGAGCCGTTTCGTCCCTTGAGCAAGCCTGCGACGGCGATCCGGACTCGGCCACAGCGTGGCTGTGGTTGAGTCAGGCCTATGCCGATGCTGGCAAGAATTCATCGGCAGCGGTCGCCTTTTCCCAGGCGCTGGAACTGAACCCTGAGGAGGCCGAGAAGTTCGGAGATCCGGTCGGCCCACCTTCCAGGCCCTGACAGTCTCAGTTCCACGGATTTTGCGATTTCTCTCGCAAATCATCATTTCCTGAATCATGCCACAAGGGCTTGACGCCGGGTAGCGCGTTCTTTAGTGTTTGCAACGCTTTGAACATCAGGAAAGTGTGAAGAAGCGGGCTACGGCCCGCTCTTTTTCATTCGGCGGGGCATGAGATGCCGGGCGCGTGCATAGAAGGTTCTGTCCGGGGATCAGGCAGAAACAGGCGGGCTGAGTGAAATGAGGCGCAATAATGAACAGCGAATTGCAGGCAATGGTAGAATACATGGAGCGGGAGCGGGGCATCGACAAGGAAACGATGGTTTCCGCCTTGGAGGATGCTCTGTTGAGCGCATCCAAACGGGGCAACAATCCGAATCAGGATCTCCGCGTTGAAATCGACAGGTCCACCTACAACATCCGCGCGTGGGCGAAAGTCGAAGTGGTTCAAAACGCCCGAAGCAAGACCGAACAGGTGAGCCTGCAGAAGGCGAAGGAACAGCAGCCTGACGTGTCGATCGGGGACCTGATCGAAATCGAAGTGGATACCATGGATTTCGGGCGGATTTCCGCGCAAACAGCTAAACAGGCAATTCTACAACGGATTCGCCAGGCGGAAAAAGAGCGGATCTACGAGGAGTACAAGGACCGGGCGGGCGACGTCGTGACCGGAACCGTCCGTCGGTTCGACCGCAGTGACGTGATCGCCGAACTGGATCGTGCCGAGGCCGTGATGCCTTCGCGAGAACGCGTGCCGACCGAGGAATACCAGATCGGCGACCGGATCCGCGCTTACATCCTGAACGTCGACAATGCGGCGCACGGTCCCCAGATCATGCTGAGCCGCAGCCATCCCTCCTTCGTGCGGCGGCTGTTCGAACTGGAGGTCTCAGAGATCGCGGATGGCACGGTGGAAATCAAGGGCATCGCGCGGGAAGCGGGCTTTCGGACAAAAATCGCGGTTCTTTCCCATGACGAGAAAGTCGATCCGGTGGGTGCCTGCGTGGGCATGCGCGGAATCCGGGTGAAGAACATCGTCCGCGAACTGTCCGGTGAGAAGATCGATATCGTCCGCTGGCACGACGACGTCAAGACCTTCGTGACCAACGCACTGGCTCCCGCCCGCCTCAACAAGGTGACAGTCGACGCGAACCTGCGCGCAGTCGAGGTCGTGGTGGATGGCGATCAACTGTCCCTGGCGATCGGGAAAAAAGGTCAGAATGCCAGGCTGACGGCAAAACTGACCGGATGGAAAATCGACATCCAGAAGAACGAAGAACACATCGGGTTCGAAGAGAAGGTCGCCCGCGCTGTCGCCGAGTTGGCCGCGGTGGAGGGCATCGGCGAGGAACTGGCCGAAAAACTGGTCCACGCCGGATTCCTAACGCTGGAAGGAATTCTCGCGGCGGAACTCGATGACCTGCAGTACGTCGAGGGCCTGGCTCCCGAGGTGGCCCAACAGATTCACGATGCAGCGGAAGCGGCCTATGAGCAGGAGCACGGCAAGATTGAAGCATGAGGGTTCATGAGCTAGCAAAGAAGCTGGACGTATCCAGCAAGGAACTCATCACCCGCCTCGAGTCCATGGGGGTCGAGGTGAAGACCCACATGAGCGCGGTCAGTGAGTCAGACGTCGCCCTTGTCCTCGAAGGCAAGGCTCCGGTGGCCGCCGGGACGACGCCGGCTCCGGCTGAGCCAGAGCCAGTCGCGCCCCCCGCCGAAGAAGCGCCGGCAGGCCCGGACACCGACACCGCGGTGGCGGCGACCGTCGAGACGCAAGTCGAACCCACGCTGGAAACCGCGGTGGCGGCGACGAAACCGGAAGCCTTGGAGCCCGCCGAAACCGAGGAGGACGCGGAGGAGGATCCAGACGACAAGAACATCGTCGTGAAGGGCCCCGTGGTGGTGCGTGAATTCGCTGAAATGATCGGAATGAAGCCCAACCAGGTCATTGCCGAACTGATGTCGATGAACGTCTTCGCGTCGATCAATGAAAAAGTCGAAATCAAGATCGCCCAGCAACTCGCGACCAAACACGGGTACACCCTTGAGCAGGAGAAGCGGCAGCCGGACCGGAAACCCGCGCCGCCGGTTAAAAAAGAGGAACAAAAGGAACCGGAAGTTGACAAGCCGGACCAGATGCAGATCCGGCCGCCCATCATCACCTTCATGGGTCACGTGGATCACGGCAAAACCTCACTCCTCGACTACATTCGAAAATCCAAGGTCGTCGCTGACGAGCACGGAGGCATAACCCAGCACATCGGGGCCTACTCGGTGGAACATGACGGCCAGAAGATCTCGTTCCTGGACACGCCTGGTCACGCAGCGTTTACCGCGATGCGTGCGCGCGGCGCGAACATGACGGATATCGCCGTCATCGTCATCGCCGCGGACGACGGGATCATGCCCCAGACCCGGGAAGCAATCCAGCACGCGCAAGCCGCCGGGGTGGCAATCGTGATCGCCATCAACAAGACAGATCTTCCGCAGGCGAACGTCGACCGCATCAAGCAGCAACTCCAGGGAGAAAATCTGGCACCGGAGGACTGGGGCGGGGAAACCATCTGCGTCCCCGTCAGCGCAGAGACCGGTAACGGAATCGACGACCTGATCGAGATGCTGCTGCTCCAGGCGGAAATCCTGGAATTGAAGGCCAACCCCAACCGGAAAGCGCAAGGGTACGTGATCGAGGCAAAACTGGAACCCGGTCGCGGACCGACCGCAAATCTGTTGGTCCGGCGCGGCACGTTGCACGTCGGGGACGCCATTGTCTGCGGGCCATATTCGGGTCGCGTCAAGGCGCTCATCGACGACCGCAGCAAGAAGGTCAAGTCGGCGGGCCCAAGCACGCCCATCATGTGTCTCGGCTTGGACAATGTTCCCGAGGCCGGCGCCGAGTTCGCAGTCTATCCGAATCCAAGGCAGGCCAAGGCCGAATCCGATCAACGGCTCGCGGCGCGGCGCGAAAAATCGCTAGAGGGCCCCCAGCGGAAAACGTCCCTCGACGACCTCCTCAGCCGAACCGCCCCGGACCTGAAGCTGCAGCTTTCAATCATTATCAAAGCAGATGTGCAAGGATCCATCGAAGCGCTGATTCAATCGCTCCAGGAAATTCAGAGCGAAAAAATCGAACTGAAGATCATCATGAGCGGCGTGGGCAACGTGACGACGAACGATGTGCTTCTCGCCAGTGCTTCGGACGCGATCGTCATCGGGTTTCATGTTGCCCAGGACGGCACGGCGGCGAGCCTTGCCAAGCGAGAGGGAGTCGAAATACGTCTCTACCAGGTGATCTACGAACTCGTAGACGAAGTGAGGGAGGCCATGACGGGACTCCTGGCGCCGGAAGAAAAAGAACGGGTCATGGGCCAGGCGGAGATCCTGCAGATCTTCGAAATGAGCAACCGCAACCGGGTGGCTGGCTGCATTATCCGGAAGGGCCGAGTCACCTCCCGGGCCCGGGCCCGGGTACGCCGGGAGAACGATGTATTGTACGAGGGTCGACTGGAAACGCTAAAGCGCTTTCAGAACGATGCAAGAGAAGTCAGGGAAGGCCAGGAATGCGGGATGCGCCTGGACAACAACTTCTCCGGCTTCGAGGTCGGGGATACGATCGAAACGTACGAAATTGAGCAGTCGGCAGCTCAACTCTGATTTCCCTCCGGCCGGCTGCAGCGCGACAATCCGTCGATTTCGGCGACGATCTCGCGACAACCCTAGAGTAGGAATTCCATGGCATCTGATCGCCTAGCCAGAGTCAATGAACTGTTAAAACGCGAAATCGCCTCCTTTCTGTACCGAGTGGTAGACGACCCGGACTTCGATTTCGCGGCCGTTACGGTGACGGAAGTCCGCGTCAACAGCGACCTCCGAAAAGCTCGGGTCTTTCTTTCCATCCGGGGCGAGAATGAATTCCAGCAGCGCCAGCTCAAGGAGATCCGAAGGCACCGAAAGGAATTTCAGGAGGAGGTTGCAAAAAACGTGGTTCTGAAATACAACCCGCAACTCAAGTTCGATCTGGATGCGTCGCTCGAGCAGGGTGACCGCGTCTTGAAACTGCTTTCGGAACTGGATGGAGAGTTGCCGCCGGATCCGGAAGATTCTTCAGACAGGTAAGACGAAAATCATTGTGATGAAAGGTTCCTCCTCCTCCGGTTCCGTCCCGGGTGCCGACGGCCTGCTGCTGATCGACAAACCGTCCGGGTATACGTCGCACGATGTTGTGGCGCGCATGCGGCGCCACCTCGGGATGAGGAAAATCGGGCACGGGGGCACGCTCGACCCCATGGCCACCGGCCTCCTGGTTCTCTTGCTCGGGCGCGGCACTAAGCTCTCCAATCTCGTCATGGGATCCGACAAATTCTACGAAGGCACCATTCAGCTCGGCGTGAGCACGGACTCCCAAGATGCGGAAGGGGAAGTCATCTCCGAGTCCGACGCATCGGGCGTGACTGCTGAACAGATCGACAACGAGTTCCGGAGCCGGACCGGGGATCTGATGCAAACACCACCGATGGTCTCGGCAATCAAGAAGGACGGAGTGCCCCTGTACAAACACGCGAGGAAAGGGAAAAGCGTGAAGCGGGAGCCCAGGTTGATTCATATCTACTCCTTCCGGCGGCTCCGGTTTGATGCCCCAATGATCGACTTCCAGATCCGGTGCACCAAGGGCACGTACGTTCGAACCCTCGCATCGGACATCGGGGATGCCCTCGAGTGCGGCGCGCATCTCTGCGCCCTACGCCGCATCGAGTCCGGCTCCCTCCATTTGGATGACGCAATGACCCTGGAACAGGCGCTGGAGACCAGGGCCGAAGAGCTTCTCCGACGAGTGATTCCGCCTCACCGTGTGCGGGCTGCCATTGGGGAGAACGCGTGAAGATTCTTCGACGTCTCGATCATCCCGTCAACAGAACCAACGGAATCGTGGTCGCAGTCGGTAATTTCGACGGCGTGCACCGGGGACATCACAAGGTCCTGAACCTATGCCGGCGGCTGGCGGCTGAGCACGCGTCCGAGGCTTGGGCTTTGACCTTCAATCCGCATCCGCAACGGGTTGTGCACCCAGAAACCGCGCCGCCTCTCCTCATGGACCTCGACGAAAAACTAAAAAGCATCCGATCGCTCGGCATGGACGGTGTCCTGGTCGTCCCGTTCGACCAGGGATTCGCCGCGCAGGAGCCGGGGCAGTTCATCGCGACATTAAGAAATGCATTACCGACCCTCCAATGCATGGTCGTGGGTCCAAATTGGAGATTCGGCCACAACGCCTCGGGAACCGTGCGAACGCTGGAAGAGCTGGGCCGCGACAAGCGTTTCAGGGTAGAGGTATGCCAACCCTGCCTCCACGAGGACGAACCGATCTCCAGCACACGGCTTCGACAGGCGGTGCAGTCCGGCCGCCTCACCGAGTTCCGAGATATGGCAGGGTATTCCTACCAATTGTCAGGACACGTGATTCAAGGCAAGAAAGTCGGGCGGGAACTCGGCTACCCCACCGCGAACCTGAAACCCTGGAAGGAAGTCCTTCCCCCCCATGGCGTGTACGCCGTGTATGCCGGTATTGCGGGAGAACGGCTGCCGGGCGCAGGCTACTTCGGCCGGCGAAACACCGCCGGGACGGAAAAGGGCCATGATTTGTTCGAGACCTACGTGTTCGACTTTCAGGATGACCTGTACGGCCGGACGATCAATGTCGATCTGCTTGAATACATCCGGCCCGACTGCCAATTCGAGTCTGAAACGGAACTGCGGAAACAAATTCGCTCAGATATCGAGACAGTCAAGACAGCATTGGTCAGGGCAGCGGCGAAGACACCCGATTTACGGCCCTGCGAAGGTAGCTTGTGACCCGAACTGCACCGGGAAGGCATCCCTTCCAATAGGATATCCTTTCACGATCAAACCATTCCCGACAGGAACAATCAGTGGCAGAGGGCGGCTGCTGGCTATTCGGATCGACAAGGAGATCGTGATTATACGCGAGGGGAATTTCGTTTCGAAGGCTGCTTCGCCTGCATCTTCGCCCACCTGTCACGCAAGGGAACGGTGCGGTTGAAAACCGCATGATGCGGGGACATTTCAACACGGTCCGCGCAGAAATACCCAAGCCGTTCGAACTGGAAAAACTCGCCCGGTTTCGACGCCGCGAGGTCCGGCTCGACCCATGCCGTGACCACTTCGCGGGCTTTCGGATTGAGCAACTCCGCCAACGGACGGCCCTTTTCGGCAAGCGGATTCTCCACGGTGAAGAGCCGATCGTACAGTCTCACCTCCGCCTGTACCGCATGCAAAGCGGAAACCCAGTGGATCGTTCCCTTTACTTTGCGACCGTCGGGCGCAGAGCCTCCCCTCGACTCGGGATCCCAAGTGCAGCGAAGCTCGACGATCTCCCCCGTCACGTCGTCGTGCACGACCTCGCGGCAGGTAAGCAGGCAAGCATACCGCAAACGGACCTCCCGCCCGGGGGACAGCCGAAAAAATTTCCGGGGCGGATCCTCCATGAAATCGTCCCGTTCAATGTAGAGTTCCCGGGAAAAAGGAATCTTCCGTGTCCCCCCGTCCGGGTTTTCCGGGTTGTTCACCGCGTCGAATGACTCGGTTTCCCCTTCAGGGTAATTCTCGATAACGACTTTCAGAGCACGCAGAACGGCAAGGCGGCGCGGCGCAATGCGATTGAGGTCATCCCGGACGCAATGCTCCAGCAGGGCGACATCCGTCAGCCCGTCGTACTTCGTGATCCCGACCTGCTCACAAAACGCCCGGATCGCTTCCGGCCGGAAACCCCGACGCCGCAACCCAGCCAGGGTCGGCATGCGCGGATCATCCCACCCGTCGACGACACCGTCCGCCACGAGGGTCTGCAGAAATCGCTTGCTCATCACGGTATAGGTCAGATTCAAACGCGCAAACTCGTACTGCCGCGGCGTGGACGGGACATCAAGGTTTTCGAGGAACCAGTCATAGAGCGGACGATGCACTTCAAACTCGATCGTGCAGAGCGAATGGGTGACACCCTCGATGGAATCGGAAAGTCCGTGCGCGAAATCGTACATTGGATAGACGGCCCAATCCATCCCGGTCCGGTGGTGCGCCGCATTCTTGATCCGATAGATTGCCGGATCACGCATGTGTAGGTTGGGCGAATTCATGTCGATTTTGGCCCGCAAGACGTATTGCCCTTCTTCGAATTCGCCTGCTTTCATTCGCCGAAACAAAGCAAGGCTCTCTTCCGGCAAACGATTCCGGTGGGGGCTCTCGCGTCCCGGGGACGTCGGAACGCCGCGGTACTCCTTGAATTCCTCGGGCGTCAGCGTGCATACGTATGCTTTCCCTTTTTCAATCAGTTCCTCAGCAAAATCGTACAGGTACTGGTAATAGTCCGAAGCGTAGAACGCGTTGTCTCCCCAATCCACACCCAGCCACTTCAGGTCTTCCTTGATGGCCCGGACATATTTGTCCTCCTCGGCCTCGGGATTCGTGTCGTCGAAGCGAAGATTGCAGATCCCACCCCGCTCGGCCGCAACCCCGAAGTTCAGGCAAGCGGATTTTGCGTGACCAATGTGGAGAAACCCATTCGGCTCCGGTGGGAAACGGGTGACAACCGAGACGTTTTTCCCGGACGCGAGGTCCTCGTCCACGATGGTACGGATGAAATCCAGGGGGGGGCGCCTCGGCGCTTCTTTGGTAGTTTTGGTGCTCATCTCGACTTTCCGTTACGCGCGGGGAGCGTACCACCCCGGGCGCGCAATGGCATTGTTTTTATCGTCTAGCACAGACCGAACCCCAACCCTTCAGAAGGAGAGCAGATATCAATGAAAATTGCGGGATGACCTCCCAGGCCACCCCCAGGCAAGGAAAGGCCACGAGAACCAAAT
>CAZTAB010000169.1:0-5479 GCA_964611475.1 uncultured Verrucomicrobiota bacterium
GTATACCGCCCGGGCAAAACATCCTGCTTCACGCGGAATTCCGGGATGTAGAAGCTGTGAATGACATCTTCCGACGTCATGGTGCACCGGATTGGCTGCCCGAGGGGAACATGGAGGTCGTTGATTTCCCGTTTTCCGTTCGGGTGCTGCATCTTCCACATCCACTGCTTCCCTGTTACCAGGATTTCCATGGCATCGGCCGGCACCATTCGCATTTTGAAAAACACGTGGGCACCCCAGAAAAACATAACCAGCGCCAGGATCAGGGGGATCACCGACCACGTTATTTCCAGGAGGTTGCTCCCATGGATCTCCTCCGGTGGCGGCTCGTCTTCCCTTTTGCGGCGATATCGAATTCCCAGGTAGAGCAACGCCAGCCCGATACCCAAGGTGATCAACACGCTGACGATGACCAGAAACCAGTAAAGAAGGTCAATCTCGGGAGCAATGCTGGATGCCGCCTCTGGAAATAATTCAAATTCGTTCATTCTTACCGCTAGTCCAAATCATGTTTGCTTCAATGGCACCGGAATCGTCGCGCGTCGCTCCCGCCGGAACAGGACGAACATCAAGCTCCCCAGCCCAGCGAGAGTCATGGCGCTTCCAATCCGCAGAAGGTTCATCACAAAAAAGGAATACTGCCCGGTCGCGTGATCGTACCGGAAACAGACCAGAGACAGCTTGTCGATAATCGTTCCAATCTGGCGCCGCGAAGCCTCGACCAGGCTCAACCGAAGGTCCCGGGGCTCGTAGACAATCCCGGGCAACATACGCGATACCACGCCGTCGGTGGTGGCCACAATGATGCCGCTACCGTGCGCAAATTCATCGGACGCGGGGTCGTACCTGAATCCGTACCCGACCGCTTCGGCCAGCATATCGATCTGGTCCTCTTCCCCGACCAGGAAATGCCAGCCCTCCTCAGTGTCCGGACGGTCGTAGGCCTCCAGGTAGGCGTCCCGCTTGGCACTTGCAAGAACGTGGGTTTCTTCATGATCGATGCTCACGACCACCGTCTGGAAGTCCTCCCCTGGTTCATAGCTGATCTTTTTCAGGCCATCGATCATTCCGTTGAGGACTAGATTACACAGTGACGGGCATTCGTAATACACCAATGCAAGAACCACCGGCTTGTCCTCGAAGTAGCTGCCAAAGTCAATGATCCGGCCGGTGTGGTCACGAAACTGGAGATCCAGCGGAATCTGCGCATTCAGCCTCTGCTCGAACCGCACATCCTGGTCCGGCACCGCAGGCTTCGACTCCTGACCGAACGCCGGGGCGATCGCAACACAGCACGCGGCCGCGCAAACCACATCGATCGCTCCTCTGGCCCATCCGACTTGCATGATCTACTCGCTCACCCCCGCTTCCGCTTGGGCAGTCCCGGGAACCGGCTGGAACACCGGAACACCTTGTTCCGCCACGATGTCCACCGCACGGTTGATGGGAATCTTGGCTAGGCCCTGCTCCGGGTCGATCCACCCGTAATGCGATACCCGGTCCTGCTCTGTCTTCAGGTGCTCCGCAAGTTCATCGCGGGGAAATACCTGAAGCCTCGGACCGGACGGCAGGGCTCGATCCCGAGCCAACGGTGACACGACATTCTCTCCCGCCTTTGCGTCATGACGCTTGTACACGTCGACCATGATTTTCACGCCGACAAACGTGATCGCTGTGGTAACCAAGGCGACCGCGACTGACAGAACAAGGCCGGGAATCCGGATGTCGTTGTCCTGCCAATCAGGATTGGGATTCTCGACGGGTACCTTTTTGGACTTGTCAGCCATGGCTTACTGCCTCCGCGGATACCGGGCTCGCGTCAAATCGCGGATCGTGAAGCGGCAACAGGGGCCTGCGCTTCAATTGCCCGAGGAAACACCAGACGTACACCGACAGCAGCGCCAGGGGCAGAGCGATGTGAATCAGCGTGATGGTAAAGTCCTGGGGGTAAAACGCGGGCATGATTTGCCAGTACAGGTCCACGAATCGCATCGCCAGGACCCACCAGGCCACCTTGATCAGGTTGTCCTTGTTCATCTTGGCGCGGCGCATCAGGAGAATCAGGAAGGGCACCGCGAAGTGGAAGAGGGCAAGCAGGACCGCAATGACGTTCCAGCCGTTGCCGGACCGGGCGATAAAATAGGGGATCTCCTCCGGCAGGTTGGCGGACCAAATGATGATATACTGTCCAATGCTCGTGTAGGCCCACAGGATCCCGAATGCGAACAAGAGATTCCCGATGTCGTGAGACACAGCTTCCGGCATCTTGTCGGACAGGGGTTTGAACCGAGCGAGCTTTGTGCCGACAATAATGCAGAAGGCAAGCGTCGTAAGCCCCTGCGAAACAAGGAACAGGGGACCGTACATCGACGAGAACCAGTGCGGCTCCAGGGACATGACCCAGTCCCAACCGGCCACGGTCGTGGCCAGCACGTACAGCACCACCCCCGGGCCGCTCAATATACGCATGGGTCTGTTCAGTTTAATGTCACCCGTCTGGTCCTGCCGGGTCGACCACATGTTCAGGAAGAACGCAAGCACGCCCCAGACCAGAAACACGATCACGGCACGCAGCAGAAAGCCTCCAAAATTAAGGTAGGCGGATTTCCCTTCAAGTATCGGGTCGCCCTCCGAGCCGAACCATCCCCCATGGTCGACGGCTCCCACATGCTCCGCCGCACCGGCTTCGGCATGCGCAGCATGGGCGCTGCGGTCGGCACCATATAAGTAATCCATGCCGCCGAGCACGATGGGAACAAAAAGAATGAGCAGCACCGGAATCATCCGGGTGTTCGCCTCTAAAATCCTGCGTAATGCGAAGCCCCACCGTCCTCCGGTGAGGTGATGGAGCATCAGGAGCCCGAGGCTACCGCCGGAAATCCCGAAGATGAGGATGAAGCCAAGGAGGTAGGCCTGCCAGAACGGGGCGGAATCGCCGGTGATCCACAAGATCAAGGACAGTACGATGAGGATGGAACTCACGACGAAGGCCCTGCCCCGCGCCTTTTCAAGGTTCGGCTGCAGCGATTCAGTGGTCATCGTGCTTCAACGCCTCCAGGTGGGTCCGGTCCTCTTCGGGCAATGTCGCGGATCGCGCATACTGGCTTAGCTGCAGCGCGCGGATATAGGCGACCACCGCCCAACGATCCTCCGGCTTCAGTTGGTAGCTATAGCCGGACATGACGCCAAAGCCGTTCGAAATCACGTCGAAGATATATCCTGCCGGCTTGTCCGGATTCGAGCGCAGGTCATCCGTGTGGTAATTCGACGGCTGCTTGTATCCCCGCTGAACGATCATCCCGTTGCCGTACCCGGATTCGCCGTGACACGGCGTGCAGTAGATCCGAAACCGATCCTGCCCCCGAAGGACGACTTCACGCGTCACCTCGACGGGGATCTCGGTTAAAAAATCGCCGTTCTCGTCGCGACCCCGATAGAAGGCGTCATCCTCCCGCAGGTGGCCAACAGGGACGGTTCCCGGCACGAGTTCGCGCGCGGAGCGATTGTCACCGAAAAAGGTGGTCTTCTCGTACGGCTCGAACTTCGGCTGGTCGTACATGTTACGGCGGATGCCGCAACCCGACACCAACAGGACCACGCCCAAAACGCCCGCACAAATTGAAGATGGAAGGCAGGTCTTTTTCATCCCGACACCTCGTGGATCTCCACCGCGCCGACGCGCTGGAGAAAGGCCCGCGTCTCGGCCGAATCGTACTTCGGGTCCGCCGCCTCCACGGCGAGAAAGAAACCATCGGTGCTGGACCGCTCAAAACCGGGCGTATTGAACACTGGATTGTACGGCTGTGGCAGACCATTGAGTCCGAGCATGAATATCACGGCACTGAGACCCGCGAGGAGAATGGTGCACTCGAAAATGACGGGAATCCACGACGGCCAGCTGATGTACGGCCGGCCACCAATATTGAGAGGATACGTGACCACCGACACCCAGTACTGCAGCGCGAGCCCGCCCAAACCGCCAGTAATGCCTGCGGCCAACACGATCGAGGACAACCGGCTTCGCTTCATGCCCAGCGCCTCCGCCAGCCCGTGCACCGGGAACGGTGAATGTGCATCCGTTTTTGTATAGCCCTCGGAGCAGGTCTGCGTGGCCGCCTCGTAGAGCGCCTCCGGCGTTTCAAACCGGGCAACGAGGCCGAAGGTTTTGGGGCTGTTTTCCGACATGCTCATTTCTAGACGTCGTCCCCCCGGGTTCGCCTGTGAACAATTTCCCGGATTTCAAACATGGAAATCATGGGAACCCACCGAATGAACAGGCACATGGCAAAAAGGAAGAACCCGATAGTCCCGATGAAGAGCATCCAATCCCACTTGGTCCCCGCGTACATGTCCCAGGACGATGGCATGAAGTCGCGGTGCAGGCTCTGCACGACGATGACGAATCGTTCCAGCCACATGCCGACTCCGACAACCAGGGTAATGAGCCACAACACCACCAAGTTCAATCGAATGGAACGGAACCAAAGCAACTGGGGAACGATCGCATTGCAGGTGATGAGGAGCCAATACTGGAATGCATACGGGCCAAAGTAGCGGTTTTTCATGACAGCATCCTCGTAGAGGGCGCCGCTGTAATACCCGAAGAACGCCTCGTTGAGGTACCCGTAGACAACGATCAGGCCGGTAGCCAGCATCAGCTTGGCCATGTTGTCAATGTGGCGGTCGGTGATGATGTGTGTCAGGTTGTACCATCTGCGCACGGGGATGACGAGGGTGAGGACCATGGCAAACCCGGCATAAATCGCACCGGCAACGAAGTAGGGCGGGAAAATGGTCGTGTGCCACCCGGGCACCAGGGAAATGGCGAAATCCAGGCTGACCACACTATGCACCGACACGACCAACGGCGTGGAAAGCCCGGCAAGCAAAAGGTATGCAATTTCATACCGGTGCCAATGACGGGCCGACCCACGCCATCCCAAGGCAAACACGCCGGAAACCACCCGCGCGACCTTGGTTTTTGCGCGGTCCCGAATGGTGGCAAGATCGGGAATCAGACCCGTGTACCAGAACACGAGCGAGATCGTCAAATAGGTGGAGACGGCGAACACGTCCCAGATCAGCGGGCTGCGGAACTGCGGCCAAAGCCCCATGGTATTGGGATACGGAAGAAGCCAATAAAATACCCACGGCCGACCCAGGTGAAAAAGGGGAAACATTCCGGCACATGCCACAGCGAAAAGGGTCATGGCCTCTGCAAACCGGTTGATGGCAGTCCGCCAGGTTTGGTGGAAGAGGAACAGGATGGCCGAGATCAGCGTGCCGGCGTGCCCAATACCGATCCACCAGACGAAGTTGATGATCGCGAAGCCCCAAGCCACCGGAACGTTGAGGCCCCAGACTCCGACCCCGCGGAGAAAAAGCCAGGTGGCCGCCATCATCAACATGCCGATGCCCAGGAAGGAAACGCCCAAGGCGATGTACCACTGCCTTGGTACGCGTCCGGACAAGACCACGT
>CAZTAB010000170.1:0-9469 GCA_964611475.1 uncultured Verrucomicrobiota bacterium
GCGACGTCAGGGAGATTTTCTCCAGCAGCCAGAAAAAGCTAATCATTTGGGATCCTGCGGGGCCGAAGCGGGCCTGGCAATAGTCGGCCACGACTTCGCCGATGTCGCAGAAAACATGTTCCGAGATTCGAGCGAAGAGGTAGTGCTGCAACTCGTATGTAAGCCAGTCTCCCGGCTCAGCGAATCCGGCCACCGCGCGAATGCCACGGTCGTGCAGGTATCGCATGTCGGTCCACAGCACGGTGGGGTAAACCACGGGTCGGCTCTGCCAGACGTAGCGGCGGTGGTAGGGGAGGTATCCCACCACGCCCCGGTGCTTCCGCGTCCAGTCATGCAGCGCCGTCGCCGTGCGGCCTTCCGGCATGCTCTCAGGATCATAGATCGGTCCGCGATGCGTCTGATAAAAAAGCGCGAGCGTGACGATGATGTCCTCGTGAACCTTTATGTTTTCCGGGAAAGGCTCCGACAGGTCGTACGCGTATGTTTCCAGGCCGACCTCCAGGTTTCGCCGCTTGAGCTCCTTCCGTACCGCCTCCGTTACGATCGCCTGTCGGCGGGATGGGGACCCCTGGGCCAGGGCTTCAGGCGATTCGCTCCATTTTACGATGTCGGGCGGTAGCAACCCGAGAATATCTATTTCCGGATGGGCCTCGATGTACTCCGCGACCCGCCGGGAGAATGTTTTCAGGGCCACCGGGTTGGCGCTTTCGAATGCGCAATGTGAATTCGCACTTCGTTCTCCGTCAATCAGGGCAAACCAGTCGGGGTGCTTGTCGAAGAACTGCTCCGGGTGAAGGAAATTCTCGTACCCGTGTCCGCCCACCGTGAGGATCAGGCCGCGTTTGCTGATTTCCGGAATGATGGAGGCGCGAATGTTTTCCCAGGTAAACCGGCCGGAGTGCTGGTAATCAATGGGGGCGAAAAACACGTTGGCACGCACCTTGGCCATCCAGTCGATCATGGCGATCGCGTCCGGAATGGATTGGCTTCGGCACTCCTCGATGAGCCAGTCGCGGTACAGCATGCTCGGACGGACCACCCTCCGGCCCATGGGTGGCGCAAGTGATTTTCTCCGCGGAACGAACTCGTGACCAACTCCCCGGTAGCAGGCCAGCCGAGGGGAAAACCAGCGGCAGCCTAGGTCTTCGAGAAATGCATAGACGGCAAACAAGACCGCCCGCGGTGAACCGCCAGAGAGAGCGACACGATCGTTGTTAACATCGATCGTATATGCCTCGTCCTCCTCGCGCACCGGGATGCGCGGACGTTTCGTTCGCCGGCGGACTTTGAGCTGGATGCCTCCAGCAGCCGTGCCGCTTCGAACGATGCGCCATGGCTGGCCGGTGATTCGTCGGAGATACCGCGCGAGTTCCGTCGAGGCGAATTGCTCGGTTTCACCGGCGCGGGGGGACATGGCTATGATTCTGGAGAGTTTTATTTTTTATGTACCTTCAGTTTTTGTAGTCGCTTCATCCTAGTCCAATATTAGATTCAGGCTACAACGATGATCTTTTGTCACGAGACACTCAAATACACCGTTTAACGATTCGCCACAACCTGCGGCCACCGTGAACTGCCGGTGCGGTGAATGAAGGTTGCCAGAGAGATTCGGGCTGGCCGCTTGCCTTAGGGACCGCCAATTCCATGTCGTGCCTGGGGAAAGGCTTGATGGTGGCGAAGGTTGGCCCCGGAAATAACTCGAGAACGGGCGCCTAACCCCGGATTCCCATCGAGTTTGTCCGCCCGGGAAACTCCGTCCCGTTTTCTCAGGAAGTGCCAACCGGCTTGCCTTCATGAAACAATCGGGGCATCTCACCCTGCGGCGATGACTCATGCTTTCCGTTTTGTGCCATCGCGGACCGTGGCTTTTAACGGGATCCGGATGCCGATGGGAGTCGGCTATTCTGACGATTTTCTGCCGTCAGCCGGACCAGGTCAATATACGCTTCGGCCTGCTCACTCCCGGTCAGCCGGAACCGGAGTGCAAAACGGTCTTGGCCTGCGGCTTCCACGGGCAGCCGCGGCCGCATTTTCCCTGTTCGAGGGAATCCATTCGTCGATGCCCAGGGCCGCCAGTGGCCAGTCGCTCACATGCATCGGGTTGTATTCGCGGAGGAAGTATTCCAGCCTGCCTTCCGGGGGGACATGGGGGCTCCATGGGCTGTAGGCCCATCGCCCGACAGCTACACCGCGTTCGTTCCAGTACCGCGCCTCTTCCGGGGAACCGATGGAGTTGACAAAGCTGATGTGCTTGTAGAGTTCCGGATACACCTGCCCCAGGGGTGGCTGGTACCACAGGCGGTAAGGTGGTTTGGGACGGATCGGAATGTAGGTCTCCGGAGGGGAGCCCGGTGCTGCCTCGGCTGCAGACGCCGGCGTGGTCACGGCGATGATGATTGCGGCAACGCAGATTTGTGTCGGGATCATGGTGTGGATATGGGATATCATCTCCGCTTCCTATCTGCCTTTTTCGCCGATCCAAGAGGCCCGATTCATTCTCTTCCATAAGGGGACCATCTGCGATTTCGGCACGACAAGGACCTGCGCGGAGACCGGCGGAGGGGTTTTGCCGGTTTAACGATTGGGATAATGATAACGGTGGGATACGCTTGCCGCTGCGAGATCATTACCCACAAATTGAGAGGGAGCTTCAGATGAGTATACCGTGCGGACGAGTGGCCTTGGTGACAGGAGCGGGGCGGGGAATCGGCCGGGCGATCGCGGTGGAACTGGGCCGTGCAGGTGTGGAAGTCGTCGCCGCTGCGAGATCGGAGGATGAGTTGAAGTCGCTGGTCGACGAGATTGGGGCGAACGGGGGCTCTGCCGCATTCGTGGGGGTGGATTTGTCGGACCGGGCGCAGACCCGGGCATTGACCGACCGGGCCGCCGAGGCATTCGGCCCGGTTGATATCCTGGTCAACAACGCGGGCATAGGGAGCAGCAGTGATCCTCGTCCGTTTGTTGAGTACCGCGATGAATTCTGGGATTTGTCGATCGAGATCAACCTGCACGCGCCGTATGTCCTGTCCAAGGCTGCGCTTCCACACATGCTCGCACAGGGGTGGGGGCGAATCATTACTGTTGCGTCGATCAACAGCCGACTGGCGTCGTTGCACGGATCGGCGTATAGCGCGAGCAAACACGGTGTGCTGGGGCTGATGCGGTCGATTGCTCTGGAGGTCGCGTCGCAGGGTGTCACCGTCAACTGCATCTGTCCTGGCCCCGTCCGAACAAAGATGAATGACCTGCGAATGGAATATGATGTGGATCGCCTGGGACGGGACTTTTCCGAGCATGAAAAGGTGCAGCCGCCCATTGGCGGCCGCCTCGAACCGGAGGACATCGCGCCGATGGCGTCCTACCTGGCCGGCGAGGAGGCCCGTATGGTTACGGGGCAGGCATACAATATTGACGGAGGCATCAACATGGCCTGATCCGAGCCGGGCACACGGTGCACATCCGCCATTCCGACAATCCCGGCAGATCCTGGTTCGTGCACTGGATCCATTGCATACTGGCTGGTTGAAGCATCTCCCGCTTGTTTGCTAGGGTTTTGAGTGTGCAAATGAAAACCAGCATCTTGTCCTCGCTATTGATTTTCTCCACAGGTGTTTCTCTTTGCGCTGCTACCCCGTTGTCAGCGGGTCCTGATTGGATTCGCACTGCGTGCTGCGACGCTCTGCTTACTTTCGGAATCGGTCCGCAAGGCAAGGCGAAGACGGGGACATCATGAATTCGGAATGAAGAAAATGTCCCTCATTGACCGTGTTGCTCGTCACGAACTTGGCTGCGCTGTGTACCCTGCCTTGAGCAGGGCCATCGAGCCTAGCCCGCTGTCGCGGTCAGTCGCCTGGGCCGTCCGCGCAAGAATGCTCGGGTGGTCGTGAACATCCGGTTGGTCATGAAATAGTGCGCGTTGATCGATTCAATATCCCTGGTTTGGTAAAGGAAAGCGCGGATGTCCCGGGCCGAGGGGTAATCTCTGACGGCCTGACTTTCCATGGAATATTGCTCCAGCCGGATCAAACTGGGGAGGTTGTCAGAAAACGCTGCTTTCCTCTGGGGAACATACCGGTCATTATCCTCATCCGGTTTGATGTCTTTTGATTTCGGGGCATGGAGAAAATTAGGGCAAGTCGTATAGAGGGCAGCAGGCAGGCAGATGACAGACCTTCCCATCAGCAGTGAGGCGCGGCGACTCACGGAAGAGGAGAAGGTTCAGCTCCGCGAGTGGGGCTATGTCAAGAACCTGCCCGTGTTCGATGAGGCTGCGGTGCCGATGCTGCAGCAACATTTCCATGAGTTGAATGCCCTGCTGCCCGAGGGCACGGAAATGACCCGGGTCAACAACTGGCACAAGGCGAACCGGTGGGTGTACGAACTTTCCCGTACATCCGCCATTCTGGACTACGTCGAGGATGCCATCGGACCGAATTTCTACCAGTGGGGCGCTCAATTTTTTTCCAAGTTTCCCGGTGACGGAACGGAGGTTCCATGGCATCAGGACGCGCAATATTGGCCGCTGTCGCCCCAGAGAACGGTCACTGTGTGGCTCGCCTTTTTCGACACGGATTCCTCGACCGGAGCCATGGAGGTCGTGCGTGGAAGTCATCGGGAGGGGCTTGTCGACCATCATGAAGCCCAGGGAGAACAGTATGTGCTGGCGCAGAAAATCGATCCGGACTCGATCGACCCGGGGCGGGTGGTGTCGCTCGACTTGAAGGCAGGAGAGATTTCCCTGCACGACGATGGTCTTATCCATGGATCCGGCCCCAACGAGTCGGACCGCATGCGGGCCGGTCAAACCATGCGCTACTCCCCGGCTGAAGTGAAGTGCGACCTCGAAGTATGGCCTCATTTCGAGAGCTACCTGGTCCGCGGGGTGGACGAATACCACAACAATCCCGTGGGTAAAATGCCGACCGGTAATGGGTTCCCGGTTCGCATGATGCAGATGTCGTCCGATTTCGACTGAAGCGGTGTGTTTCCGGCCGGGAATGAGCCGAGGACAATGGGTGGAATGACGGCGTATGAAAGCAATCATGGTCATGTTCGATTCGCTGAACCGGCACATGCTGGAACCCTACGGCTGCGACTGGGTTCCCACCCCGAACTTCGGCCGGCTGGCGGAACGATCGATCACGTTCGACCGCAGCTACGTCTGCAGCCTGCCATGCATGCCGGCTCGGAGGGATCTGCACACGGGACGGCCTGGATTCCTGCACCGGGGCTGGGGGCCACTGGAGCCGTTCGATGACTCGGTCCCGGAGATGCTTGATGCCCAGGGGATCCATTCGCACCTAGTCACCGACCACTATCATTATTTCCGGCCCGGTGGCGCGAACTACCACACTCGTTACTCGTCCTGGGAATTTCACCGAGGGCAGGAAGGCGACCCCTGGAAACCGAACCTCAGGCCGGACTTCGTGGTCCCCGAGAACGACAATTCCAGCGGGGCAGGGGATCCACGCGTTCATCGTGATTTCGTGAATCGATCGCGCATGCCCACGGAGGCGGAACATTACCAGACGAAAAATTTCGACGCTGGGGTGGAGTTTCTTGATGCGCATCACGATCTCGACAACTGGTTTTTGCAGATCGAATCCTTCGACCCGCATGAGCCATTTTTCGCGCACCAGAAGTACAAGGATCTTTTCCCGCATGACTATGAGGGGCCGGTTTGCGACTGGCCCCGGTATGGACATGTCGACTTCACCGGATCGCGGGACCTCGTGAGCCATCTGAGGCATGAGTACGCCGCGCTTCTGGCCATGTGCGACCGTAGCCTCGGGCGCGTACTCGATTGTATGGATCGGCACGATTTGTGGAAAGACACCATGCTGATCGTGAATACGGACCACGGATTTCTTCTGGGCGAACATGACCACTTTGCCAAGAACGTGATGCCGCTCTGGCGGGAACTCTCCAATACGTCCCTCTTCCTGTGGGACCCGCGGGTGGGAGAGGCAGGGACCCGGTGTGATGCCCTGGTGCAGGCCATTGACTGGGGGCCGACCCTCCTTCACGCGTTCGGCATGGAACCGCCCGGGGACATGCTTGGGATGCCCCTGCAGCGGGCGATAGAAGATCCGCAAGGATTCCGCAATGCGGCCATCTTTGGTTACCATGGTCACTTTGTGAACGTCACTGACGGCCGTTATGTGTATATGCGTTCGGCGAACGACGAGAGCCAGCCGCTGTACAACTATACGCTGGCTCCTTGGTACGCGGAGAGGCGGCCGGTGGATGAATTTCGTGAGGGTGAGCCGATGGGGCCGCTTCCCTTCAGCAAAGGTGTTCCGCTCGTTCGTTATCCCGCATCGAGTCCGAATTGGGGACACTGCGGGAAATTCGGGAACCTCCTGTACGATCTGGAAGCGGACCCCTGGCAGCAGGAACCGTTGGAAGATCCTGCAGAGGAGGAAAGACTGAAGTCTCTCATGATTCGCGAAATGGACCGCGCGCACGCTCCGGCCGAGGAATTCATACGGCTGGGTTTGTCATGAGGAACCGGAACCGGGTTCTGCAGTCCCGGTTTACCGGACTAGAACATCGTCGATTTGCTGGAGTTCCACCTCTGAAAACGCGGGAGTGTCCAGCGCGCGGACGTTTTCCTTCACCTGCCCGGTCCGGCTCGCCCCGATGAGGGCACTGGTGACCCGCTCGTCGCGCAAGGTCCAGGCGATCGCCATTTGAGCCAGCGTCTGGCCTCTGGCATCGGCAATTTCATTCAGTGCCCGGGCTTTTTCCAAGTTCGGCCGCACCAGGTTTTTCTTGAGGAACTCGGATTCGGATGAAGCTCTCGAATCGCGGGAAATGCGGTGCAGGTACTTTCCAGTCAACACGCCTTGTGCGAGAGGACAGAAGGCGATCAGGCCCATGCCCTGCCCACCGGTGATCGGCAGGATTTCCTTTTCGATCGAGCGATCGAGCAGGTTGTAGTGGGGCTGGTGGATGACCGGGGTTGCAAGGCCGTTCTGCTTGCTGATGCGCAGAACATCCGCGGTTTGGGCACCGCGGTAGCTGCTGATGCCAGCGTAGAGGGCCTTCCCGGACCGCACTGCCTGGTCGAGGGCATCCAACGTTTCCTCCAGGGGCGTGTCCGGATCGGGCCGATGCGAGTAGTAAATATCGACATAGTCCAACCCGAGCCGCTGGAGTGACTGGTCCAGGCTTGTCAGAAGGTGTTTCCGGGAGCCCCATTCGCCATAGGGCCCCGGCCACATCAGGTACCCCGCCTTGGTGGAGATCACGAGTTCGTCACGATACAGTCGCAAGTCCCGGTTCAGGATCCTTCCCACCCGCTTTTCCGCCGCACCCGGCGGCGGGCCGTAGTTGTTCGCGAGGTCGAAGTGGGTGATGCCAAGGTCAAACGCGGTGCAAAGGAGGTCCCGACAGCGCTTGTGGAATGCCTTTTCTTCCGTGATCCGGCTCGAGGCGGATCCTGTGCGACCAAAATTGTGCCAGCACCCGAGGCTGACCGCGGGTAGCAGCAGACCGGAGGCTCCGCATCGGCGGTACCAGCCGGGGTGGCGCTCGTATCGATCCGCACTCGCCTGGTACTTCTCCTTGGGCATCATTCCATTCTAACGGAACGGCCGGGGACGTTCACGAAAAATGCGCGGCGATTAGGAACTGCGCTGATACTTACGGCTTTTTTTCCAGAGCCGGAACCGGATCAGCGGCACGGCGGCCCGGGACGTAAGAAATTTCATCAGGGGGAAACGAAACCACCGGAACTGTCCGAGCCAGAGCAGGAACGAGGCGGCCCGTTCCTGGACTGCTTCCGAAATGTCGGCATCGGGTGGTGCCCGGTCATAGATTGGGGCCGGGAGCCCCTTTCGCAGCCGCCGCTGCGTCCGGAGCGGGGCGTTGGTTCCCTTGCGCCGCGTTTGGATCTTGTGCGTCATATAGTCGGGGTCTTTTGTGACTTCCTGCGCCGCGATGGTGCCCCGCTCTATTGCGTTTAGCATGACCTCTACGCCGACGCCGGTGCGGGCAAGAAGCCTGGAATGTGCCTTGAATCGGTACTGGCCCTCGTCGTCCCGGGTCCAGGCGTCGCTGATCGAAATGTCGGCAAACTGTCCGGAGCCGTCCATGCAAGTCTGGCATCGCTTCGGCATGTACAGGCTGGTAAAGTAATTATATGCCCCGTCCTTGTAGTTGGAGTAATGCAATGGACGAACCTCCCCGGACTTCATGATCGCGCGCATGCTGCCCGGCCATTTCCCGCCGCGGAACTGGAAATCGGCGATTTCGTCCGGGGAAATTCCCCGGGCCTCGAGGAGTTCGGTCACCATGTTCGGCTCCAGCGAGCCCCCGCAGTACAGTCCGATCACCGCGTGAATCTTTTCCCGGAGGATAGGATCTTCCCGGGCAAGCATTCGGAAGCCGTGAACCTGGCAGGGGAGAGCGACATACGCATAGCGTCCCGGCAGGTCGCGCACCTCCTGAAAAATGCTGTTCACGGGAATGATCATGTACTTGGATCCCTGGCTTTCCAGGAGGTCCTCGTGGCTTTTGGCCACAAAGGTCTCGCCGAGCCACGGCTTGTCTTTCCGCATGCGTGCCACGATGCAGCCGTCCACATCGCCGTGTTTCAGCAAGTCCCAGCAGAGAGCGGTCACGATGCCGCCTCCGGCGCCGCCGCTTCGAATGGTGTCGTCGGTGCAGTACCCAACGAACGTTCGCTCTACCAGCCCGTCAAACGTGTTGGGATCGTTGCGATGTCCGAACGTGGCTTCCGTCAGATCCGCGTAGTTGACCCGCGCGCCGGGGCAGGTCCGTTCGCAGAGGCCGCACTCGATGCATCGATTCGCGTCCAGTTCCGGATAGGATTCGGGTGAGAGGCGGATGGCGCGGGTGGGGCACGCGCCCACGCAGGTCCCGCAGCGGGTGCAGAGATCGTGATTGGATATGCCGATGCTGAGAATCGATGGATTCACGCTTTTCTCGGTTGTCGATGTCGCTTTCATCTGCTTCGATCATGGGGGAAAGGAAGGAATGATCGCAATCTGGATATCCCCGCTTGTTCTGGTCTTGGCATCGGGAGTGATTTTCGGCCCTTCCGCGCCCGCGGGAAACGCATTTCCGGCCAACCAGGCTGCAGGAGACATCCTGTTCGATATTGGTTCGATGAAGCCGAAGCCAGATCTCGGTTTCGGGTGGAGTTTTGCCGAGATCGGGCATGGAAGAAACTTTCGATGGATGAAGCACCTCGAGGCTGATGTCCGGTTTCGGGTTCGCGAAGTGCGCGACGCGGAGCTTTGGGTGGAGTCCATGCCTCTTTTCCTCGAATACGCGCGCCAAGTGGTGGCGGTTTATGTGAACAATCGGTTTGCCGGAGAATGGACGTTCAAGTCCATGCACGAGTTCGAGGTTTCGACCCTGAAAATTCCCGGAGAGTTCCTGCGGGTCGGCGAGAACACGCTTACGTTTCGTTGCGCACATCGCGCCCGTGTTGGAAAGG
>CAZTAB010000171.1:0-10583 GCA_964611475.1 uncultured Verrucomicrobiota bacterium
CCTGCCTGTGAAATGCGGGCCGGAGCGAGGAATCCACAGCGCCCGGCGCGAACCCGGCCGAAGGTGATATTGGCCCCTGCGATCGTGACGGGTTCACCGGGACGGTCGGGGGGGCCGGCAGGGCTTTGGGTTGGGCGTTGATGGTCCCCGGCGGCGGCAGCAAACCGCGGAATCCCCGGCTTACGCCCCATCCGAGCATCGGCGGCATGGAAATGCTCAATGCGACCAGGCCGAGGACTAGTGGCGTTCGCCGCCATAGCAGAACGATCACTCCAATGACCAAGGCCACGCTGATGGCCACCGTCGCGACGCTCGATACGGAGGGAACCGCCACCGCAGCGCCAACACCCACGAGCAAGCTCAGCCATCCGAGGATCAACAATCCGGACAGCGAACGGGCCGTCGCAGGAGCGGGCAAAGCGGACGGCTCCTTCATCTCCTGTTCGCGGTGGTCTAGGGATGCGACAACATCATTCTCCCCTTGCTTCACCGCATCCAGACTCCTTGCTAGCTCCTTCTCCCTCTCCTCAAGGGACCGGCGGGCCGTGTGCAATTCGTTCGAAAGCTTTTCCACTTTCTTTTTGTGGTCCCTGCAAAGGGACTCCAACCGCGCGGTCTGGTCTTCTTCCGCGACCACCGCCGCCTGCGATGATTCAGCGTCGCCTTGAAGGGCGGAAGTTCGCGGAGTGACGGTGCGGGATTTGCACTTCGGACAAGGAACGTCCTGTCCCGCGCCGTTTGCGTCAACCTCCAGCTTTTCCTGACAAGCCGGACACCTCAATGGACGATCATCACTCATGCGTCAAAACCATGCCGGCCTCGTTTTCGCCAAGGGCACTCCTGACGCATATAGGTACACGCCATCCCGCCCGTTGAAAAGCCGCATCGGTGATTTTTGGCTTCCAAGGACGCCCGACAGCATATATCAAACCGCCAAAAGCACCACGGAATCGAAAGAATGCCTGTGCATTCGAAACCGCAACGTTTTTTATCCCAAGATGGCATCATCACCGCGAGCCGAGGCAGCTTCCCTGGTCCGTCACTGGCTCGTCTCCGGCCGGTCGCCTGATCTGACAAACCTGGACGACTCGTCGCGACGGGGTGTCGTCCTGGAAATCACGCTGGGGACCATTCGCCGGTACGGCATGCTCCGGGCACTTCGTGCGCATCTGGCGAGTCGAGACCCGGCGCCCGCCGTCGAAGCCGTTCTTCTCGCGGGTCTCTACCAGCTTCTATACATGGATCGCAAAGATCAACACGCCGTGGTTGACGAGAGCGTCTCTGCGGTGCGCGCGCACGCCGGCACGTGGGCGGTCCCGTTCGTGAACGCCGTGTTGCGGAGATTTACGCGGGAACGTGAACAGTGTATCAAATGGCTGGGCGACCGCCCGTTGCATGTTCGTCACTCCCATCCCGTTCGGCTTGTTGAGCGCTGGCGCCGTCGTTGGCCCGAGAATCGGGTCGAGCGCCTTGCGGAGTGGAACAACCGCCCGCCGCGGGTTGTTGTGCGAATCCTGTCGAAGCGAACCTCCATGGACGGTTTCCTGTCCGAATTGGAAAAAGCCTCGATCCCTGCCGCGCCCCACCCGTTTGCGCCCGACCGATTTGCCGTGCTTGAACCCGGGGTCGCGGTGAGGAATGTCCCGGGATATTCGCGGGGTCTTTTTGTGGTACAGGATCCGGCAACAGCCATTGCCGTATCGATGCTTGATGTCCGGCCCGACATTCGCATTCTCGACCTCTGTGCCGCACCAGGGGGAAAGACGACGGCGATCGCGGAGCAAATGGGCGGAGACGGCATTCTCCTCGCAGTCGACCGCCGGGCGGATCGCATGCATCTTTTGCGTGATACGCTTCGACGGCTTTCGCTGGGCTCCGTGTTGGTCGGCGAAGCGGACGGCACCGATTCCACGGCCATGCAGAGCCTGATGTCTCGTCACGACCTCGACGGCTTCGATCGGGTCCTGCTGGATGCGCCCTGTACGAACACCGGCGTGTTGCGCCGACGGGTAGAAGCGAGGTGGCGGTTCTCGATGGAGCGGTTGGAACAAGCGGCGCGGCGGCAGTGGAAATTACTCAGCGCCTGCGCCGATCTGCTGTCCCCGGGCGGGATTCTCGTATACAGCACCTGCAGCCTTGAGCCGGAGGAAAATTCTGGCCTTCTCTCCGAGTGGCTGCACGAACATCCGGGGTTTTTCCTGGAGAGAGCCCGGTGGAGCATTCCCCCCGACAACGAGATCGACGGCGCGTTCGCCGCGCGAATCAGGCGGCGCCCCCCCTCATGACAGGCCAAAAAGCTGAAGTGACGAATGATCCACAGAGAGGTTGCCGCGCTGGAACTTACTCCGCGCGAATGATCGTTCCCTTTCCCGGTGCCGATTCGCCTTCCAGGACGTCACAGTAGGCCACTTTTTCCTTCACCTTGGCCACGGTGAGCTTTCCGATGATTTTCCCCTCTTCCTCGTCGAGGATTTCACCGGTATCCGGATCGATCAGCACTTCACCCTCGGCTTCCATGACCAGCCTCTGCCCAACTTCGACGCCGTAGGCCGATCCGCGATTGATGATGACCTGCCCGCCGCTGCTGGTCTTGATTACGCTGCCTTCAAACGGAAACTCCTCCATCGTTTTGGCAAAAAACAATGCGGCCTGGGCAATCGCGTCCTGCGCCGCCTGCCCGAGCGGCGTCTTTGTGAATCCGCCAAGACCCACTCCGAAGTCGGCGTTGGAATAGCCAAGGTTGAGCGCCGTTCCAGAGGGTTTTCCCACGATCCGTTTCTTGCTCACGATCTCACCGGTCGAGGTATCGACCAACTTCGCGATGACCGTCACTTGGGCGCGTTTTTTCTTGAGGCCGACTTTGAATCCCTTGATGCGAAGTGCGCCATCGCCGCCGGCCTGAGCGCTATCGACTTCAGTGATTGCGCCGGTCGCGAGGTACCTGGCTGGACGAATGACGCCGGTCTGCGCGGCCTTTTTCGCGGTGGCGGCCCGGCTGCTGGCAGCCAGGTCCTGCTCCGCGATGACATCCTGCAGTTTCTCGCGCTCCACCAGCACGAACCGGCCCGTGTCAAAAAGCGCCGATTCCAGCATGATGGACAGGTTTTGTCCGAGTTCCCACTTGCCCCGCCAACCAGCTTCGTTTGCGAAGTCCTTGACCCCCACGGCATGTTTGAGTCCGGTGTACTCTGACAATCCAAAGTTTGCGTCGCCGTTTTCGGTTTTGGTTTCACTCTTGCCAAAAATGGCCTGAGCGGGCAGGGCGAACGAAAACGAAACCATCCCAGCCGCAATGACAATCAAGCCTTGCTTGTTCATCGCTCAAATCCTCCTTTGATCTCAATGTATTCCCCGGCTAAAGGACTAGCAGACCCGCGGGGCGGAAGCAGGTGGCGATGGGCGGGATTCAAGCGTTGGAAATGTTTCCCAAGTCCGGTTCCGACGGGTACCATGGGAGCCGGCAAGTCGAAATGGGAGACCCCGACGCGTAAAAGATACACATTTTGGATCTTCACCATGCCGATGGTTTTTCTCGCATCCCAGTCTCTTTGCCGCAACGGGTGTGCTTTCGGTGGTGATGGAAGAAAACGAGGCCGCGGCGCCTTCCTTCACGACAGACCAAGGAGCAGGTGGCCACGGCCGAATCAGATGAAACATTTGCGGATCTTCTCAAGACCTATTGCGGAGGGTCCACGCCGGTCAGGCCAAATTGAAAAGCGCGGGGAAGAAGATCGCACGGAACCTCGGGCGCGAAGTGATACAAGGGTTCTCGCCGATGACAGCCAGTAACAGAAGGGTGGTGTTTATGAAGAAGAGGAAATACGGATGGATCCGCTGTTGTTCACTCGCGTGCGCGCTGCTCGGTGTGAGCTCCTGCGGGCCGGGCGGAGAGTCCGGGAAAACGACATTCATCACGATCGGAACCGGCGGATTGACCGGTGTCTACTATCCGGTCGGTGGTGCGATTGCCAAGGTAATGAACGAGAATCTGGACGAATACGGGATTCGGGCGTCTGTGGAGTCGACCGGCGGGTCGGTGTACAACATCAACGCGGTGCTCAGCGGCGACCTGGAGTTCGGCATTGCACAGTCGGACCGCCAGCACCAGGCATGGAACGGGGAGCAGGAATGGGAAGGCAAGGACGCATCGAAGCTGCGGGCGGCATTCAGCCTCCATCCCGAGATCGTGACCCTGGTCGCGGCGGACGATGCGGGGATCCGCACCCTGGCAGATCTGAAGGGCAAGCGCGTGAACCTCGGGAATCCCGGCTCCGGGAACCGCGGGAACGCGATCCAGGTTCTGAAGGCGGCGGGGCTGGACCCCGAGGTGGATATCAAGGCACAATCGCTGAAGGCTCAGGATGCGCCCAAAATGATCCAGGACCATCGTCTCGACGCATTCTTCTACACCGTGGGTCACCCGAACGGCGCGATTCAAGAAGTCACGACGGGAAAGCGCAAGGTTCGGTTCATCCCCATCACCGGAATGGAGGATCTGTTGTCGAAGCACGGGTACTATGCAAAGACCGTGATTCCGAAGAGGCTTTATCCGATGGCGGTCGGTGAGGGCGATGTTCCCTCGATCGGAATGACCACCACGTTCGTGACGTCCGACAGTGTGAGTGCGGATACCGTATATGCCATCACCCGGGAGGTGTTCACCCACCTCGACAAGTTCCGGGCGCTGCATCCCGCGCTGGCCAACCTGACGGCGGAAGGGATGCTGGCCGGGCGCACCGCGCCGCTTCATCCCGGCGCGAAACGGTACTATGGAGAGGCGGGACTTTCCGCGCCGTAAGATGGCCGGAGATGCTCAGGACTATCTCAAGCGCGAATTCGGCTCGCGCACGCTTTCGGGGCCGGCCCGGGTTCTGATCCCGCTGATTGCCTCTCTGTGGTCCCTGTTCCAGCTGGCCATTGCAAAGGCGATTCTGCTCGACTCCATCTGGGTCGTGTCGATCCACCTGGCCTTTGCCATGGCGCTGGTCTATCTCAGTTTCCCGGCCGTGAAGAGCGAGCGATGGGTCCGCAGGATTCCCGGTACATTCTCGTTTCTTACCCGGACCCGTTCGATCCCGGCCGCGGATCTGCTCCTGGCAGCATGCGCGGTCATCGCCTCGCTCTATCTGGCAATGGATTTCGAAGGCATCGGACAGCGACTCGGCACCCCGATCGCGCGGGACCTTGTGTTCGGCATGGTCCTGATTTTCCTGCTTCTAGAAGCGGCGCGGCGCGCACTGGGTCCCGCGCTCCCGGTGATCGCGGGGGCGTTTATTCTCTATAGTTTCGTCAGCGAGTGGATGCCGACGATCATTTCCTTCAAGAACGCTTCTCTCAGCAAAGTACTCAACAAGCTTACGATGACAACCGAAGGCATTTACGGGGTGCCGCTCGATGTTTCCGCCAACACCGTGTTCCTGTTCGTGCTGTTCGGGGCCATGCTCGAGAAGGGAGGAGGAGGCCATTATTTCACACAGCTTGCCTACTCCGCGCTGGGGCGGTTTCGGGGCGGTCCGGCAAAAGCCGCGGTTCTGGCCAGCGGGCTGACCGGCATGGTCAACGGATCGAGCATCGCCAACACAGTCACAACGGGAACCTTTACGATTCCCCTGATGAAGCGCATGGGATTCCCCGGCATCAAAGCGGGCGCCATCGAGGTGGCGGCGAGCACCAATGGCCAGCTGATGCCGCCCATCATGGGTGCGGCGGCATTTATCATTGCCGAGTACTGCAACATGACATACCTGGAAGTCGTTCGGGCCGCGTTTGTGCCGGCCGTGATCTCGTACCTCGCGTTGATTTACATCACGCACCTGGAGGCGTCGAAGCTGAAACTCCAGCCGGTTCCGAAGGAGGAACTCCCTCCATTCTGGCCCACGTTTGTCCGGGGGGTGCATTTTCTCATTCCGCTCGCGTTTCTGATCTACCAGCTCGTAATCGCGCGAAGGTCCGTTCCACTTTCGGCGTTCTACGCGATCCTGGCACTGGCGGCATTGATGGTGATCCGCACGGTTTTCCTCGGAACGAAAGAGGGGCTGTCCGCGGGCCGGATTCTGCGGCGTGCCGCATGGGAATTGTGGGAAAGCCTGGCCGCCGGGGGACGCAACATGATGTCGATCGGCGTGGCCGTCGCCGCGGCAGGAATCATTGTCGGGATTGTCACGCTCGGACTCGGCAGCGTGGTCACCGAGGTGATCGATGTCATCTCCGGGGGGAACCTAATTCTTATGCTGGTAATCACCGCGGTGGTCAGCCTGATCCTGGGAATGGGCCTGCCGACCACCGCGAATTATATCGTGATGGCGACGCTGACAGCGCCGGTGATCATTGCGCTGGCCGGCGACGCCGGCCTGGCTGTTCCCCTAATCGCCGCCCATCTTTTCTGCTTCTACTTCGGAATTCTTTCCGACGACACGCCGCCGGTGGGTCTATCGGCCTACGCCGCCGCGGCGATTTCCCGGGAAGATCCGATCCGGACCGGGGTTCAGGGGTTTCTGTACGACATTCGCACCGCAATGCTTCCGTTCATGTTTATCTTCAACACGGAGCTTCTTCTGATTGGCGTGCACTCCGTGTGGCACGGCGCCGTCGTTTTCGGCACGGGCACCATCGCGATGTTCGCGTTTGCCGCCTTAACGAGAAATTATCTCCTTTCCCGAAACCGGCTGCACGAAGCCGTCCTTCTGTTCGCGGCTGTCATTCTTCTCTTGCGCCCGGACCTGCTCCTTTCCCTGGCTGGAGCGCCGCGGTGGGTCAGTTATCTCGCCGGCATCCTGCTGTTTGCCGGAACACACGGCTTGCAGTGGCACAGGCGGGACGCCGCCCAAAACACCCGCAAACAAACCGCTTGAGACATGGAGGTCATGGAGGGAATTTTCCGAGGGCCCGACGAACCCTGCGATGCACGATGGAAAGATCGACATGTGGATGCCGTTGCTTCTCTTGACTTTACACAGGCGAAACAACAAGATCCCTCCTGGTTCGCATCGCTGGGTTCGTTACCTGTTTCATTGGGGTGAGTTATGAGGTTATCGCGCGCACTGCTCTCGGTTTTTCTCGTTGGGTTGTTTCTTGCCTCACCCCTGATCCTGCCGCACGCTCAGGCCCAAGAAGAGATGCCGGAAACCGCGGTGGAGGCAGTCCCCGTCGGCGAGCAAAAAGGTTCCTCCCTGCTCGGGAAGGTAAATGGTCTCATTTTCCGGGTCCTGTTTTTCGATCTGGCCCTGGGGTCGATTCGGATCGACGAAGTCGATCGCAACGGCGAACCGGTATTGGGCGAAAGCGGGACACAACAGCAAAAGACCATCGTGCTTCCTTTCCTGGTGGTGGTGCTGGTATGTGGATCGATTTTTTTCACGCTCTGGTACCGCGGGATCAACATTCGCGGTTTCAAGCACTCGATCAACGTAATCCGGGGAAAGTTCGACCGCCCGGAAGACGAGGGGGAAATCTCTCATTTTCGCGCGTTGACCAGCGCGTTGTCGGCCACGGTGGGGTTGGGAAACATCGCCGGCGTGGCGGTGGCGATCCAGCTGGGCGGGCCGGGAGCCGTGTTCTGGATGTGGACCGCGGCCGTTTTCGGCATGGCAGCCAAGTTCAGCAGCTGCACGTTGTCGCAAATGTACCGGAAGGTGAATGAAGACGGCAGCATCTCCGGCGGCCCGATGTACTACCTTGACCTCGGGCTGAAGGACATGAACCTCGGATGGCTGGGCAAGATTCTTGGCATCATGTTTGCAATCATGGTCATGGGCGGCGCAATCGGCGGCGGAAACATGTTCCAGGCGAACCAGACCGCGGAGGCGATCACTTCCACGTTCAAGCTCGACACAGAACTGACATTGACCGCGGAGGAATTTCAAAAACTGCTCGCGGACAAGCCCGGTCATGTGGAGATCCTGCAATCCATCAGCAAGAACATGAACGGAACGGTTCATGTGCACCTGGATGATCTGAAAGGGGAGCAGCAGATCGCGCTGGGGGATACCTTGACCGAGCTAAAGAACGAGGCGTCGAAGGGGGCAAACCTGGGAATCGGGATCGTCCTGGCAATCTTCGCCGGCGCGGTCATTCTCGGGGGGATCAAGCGTATCGGCCTCGCCACCAGCCGGATCGTGCCCATCATGTGCGGCCTTTACGTGCTGGCCTCGATTTATATCATTCTCGCGAACATCGGGGAGGTGGGCAACACGTTCGCGCTCATTTTCCGAATGGCATTCACGGACAACGCCTTTTACGGGGGAATGGTCGGGGTCCTGGTCTGGGGAATTCGTCGTGCCGCTTTTTCGAACGAGGCGGGCCTAGGGAGCGCCGCGATCGCACACGCGGCGGCCAAGACGAACGAGCCGGTTCGGGAAGGCATCGTGGCCATGATTGGCCCGTTTATCGACACGATCGTCGTATGCACCATGACCGCCCTCGTGGTGATCATCACCGGCGCTTGGAACGATCCAACCATTCCGCAAAGCGCGGGCGTGAGTCTGACGACCGCGGCCTTCGGAAACGCGGCAGACTGGTTTCCCTACATTCTCACCGCCTGCATTGCCCTCTTCGCCTACTCGACCATGATTTCATGGTGCTATTACGGCGAGCGTGGATGGATTTATCTCTTCGATCACTTCAATAACAGCGGAATTAAAACCGTCGTCGTTTTCCGCCTGATCTTCGTGGCCGCGATCGTCTATGGCGCGGTCGAGAAGCTCGGCGACGTTCTGGACTTTTCCGATGCCATGAATCTGAGCATGGCGTTCCCGAACATCGTCGGAAGCATTCTCCTCGCGCCCAAGGTGTGGAGCCTGGTCCAGGATTACTGGCAGCGCTACACGTCCGGCGAAATGAAGCAGCAGCGATAAGCGGAAAAGGTTGTCGAATATACCACGCGGTTTCTGGTGCCGCTGAGTTCCACTCATCCGCGGCCCTCCGTTACGCGACCACGCCCCTTGTGCAACGAGGAGCAAGTGTTGTTGCCGTCGCATCCTTTCGACAGGTGATGTGGATGTCAGCCGGAGACTGGCGTCCGATCAGGACTCATGATTTGCCGGCGTGGCCCCTGCCCACCGCCCAGAATATGGAACCCGACAACGATCGGGGAAATTAATCGTCGCGGATTGCAGCCGCTTGGGCTTCCGCAAACGGCGTATCAGTTCTTGGCGGGGGATTTCACCGTCCCCTGCACATGTAACCAGCCCCGATGCTTCTTGCTGACGGGATCGGTGGTATGCATCGCCTCGTAGATATCCCGCGACGCGACCCAATATGGTTCCCGCTCCGAGTTCACCTCGAAAATAAGGACCATGTCGCGGTCCTCATTGTAGTCGGCGACTGGCGAGAAATGCCCGTTTCCCGTGCCGTCTCCGCGCAGGAATGCACGGGAAAAATTCAGGATGAGATGGTCACGATCACTGTCCCGGTTCCTGCGAAGCGCCGTCAGGAACGAATCATAGTTCCCGGTGTCAGGTTCCGTTTCCGCATGGTGTGACGCGACGTCAAGCCCCGCACGGGTACGAATCATCTCCGCCAGTTCCTGCAGGGTAAAGCCCATGCGGTAGACCACGTCCTGGGTGATGATGTGCTCCGTATCGTCGGTGAAGAGTTCATCCTGGGTCAGTCGCAGGGCCGGTCGCAGGGCATTGTTTACCACAACCGCGGAAGCAGCGCCGCAATGTGCCGGCTTCTGCGGAATCCAGTTTCTGCGGATGGGTTGAAAATCCACCGCTTCGTGCCGCTGCAGAAGCGCAATGCCCTCCCCGGAAAGAAAAGGAACGGATGTCCGCGGCTTCAGGACGACTTCCGCCGAAACACCGGCGGCGATCAAAGAAAGCAATATTGAGGCCAGAGTTTTGGGCATTCCCAGTATCTCCGATACGGAATGCAGCATACCACAAGCTCCCCGCTTGTACATTGGTTCGTGCTGAAATAGGATCCTTGCAAATGAAGCGCGATCGGTATCCGGCAATACAGCCACCCCGGGCCATTCTACCGCTCCTGATCTTCCTGCTTCCCGTGCTGTCCCCCGGTTCGGAACCGGCGGAGCAAACAAGCGGGATGGTGGCTTCCGCCCACCCGCTGGCCACCGAGGTGGGCGTGCAAATTCTTCGCACCGGCGGAAACGCAATGGATGCGGCCATTGCCACTGCGTTTGCGCTGAACGTGGTCGAGCCTGACGCGGGGGGAATCGGTGGTGGTGGTTTTCTCGTGTTTTTCGACGCCACAGCCCGCTCGGTTGGCACGATTGATTGCCGCGAAAGAGCTCCCGCCCGGCTGATGCCGGAAACCTACTGCGAAAACGGGAACCCCAGGCAGGACGCGCTTAAGTACGGCGGCCCCTCCATCGGAGTGCCCGGAACCCTGAAGGGATTGGTGACAGCCCACGCACTGCACGGGCGACTACCGCTCGAGTCCTTGATAAGCCCCTCGATCGACCTTGCCGACCGAGGAATACAAATCACCGAGAAAATGAGCGCGCTGATCGAGAATAAGGCCGGGCTTCTGGGGTCCAACGTCACAGCATCTGCCATTTTTCTCGTGGACGGAAAGCCACCACCGCCCGGGTTTCGGCTGGTTCAGCCCGACCTGGCCGACAC
>CAZTAB010000172.1:0-3895 GCA_964611475.1 uncultured Verrucomicrobiota bacterium
ACCCGGTAAATCCGGGTCGGCGGTGCGTTGGGATCGGAAAGAGAGAGGGGAAACCCGCGGCCCGCGGTCCCGAGCCCGAGAATTCTCCACTGCCGGGTTTTGTCAAAGATGCGATCGCCGGCGGAGGCCTTGTCCATGTACTCCAGCCAATACGTTCGCTTGGGGGAGGCGGGAAACCGGACAGACCAGCCGTCGAACTTGTGAAATGCGCTGATCCTGAAAACGGAGGCGTGATTGACGGGAATAGTGTCGGCGATGAACTCCTCGAGATTGTTGCTCCCATCATTGTCCTCGTCGGCCAGGGGTGACACGGCGAACGGGGAGTTGAAGAACTGCTCCTCCCAGATATCCGACAACCCATCCCCGTCGGAGTCGATCCGGTTGCCCAGACTAAAGCCGCGGAAATTGTCGACGGCACAGTTCCCCCCGGAGGACAGGACCCACGCGCCCACCCGCATCTCACCGGGAACCTTGGGCCCGTACACTTTCGGGAAGCCTTCGATCTGGTAATTGGTCTGCAGGATGTCCGGCCCCCCGGGAACTTTCGTCACGACCAGCTCCAGTCCGACCCAGTCGCCCTGTTGCACCTCCAGCAATGTGCTCACACCCGGCCCAATAACCTCGTTCTGCCGCCCCAAGCCCCAGGCAGCCCCAAACCCGTATCCAGGAGCCGCCGACAATAGCGTGAACCCCGCAGCGTTCCCCGCACACACGTGGGTCTGGAATTTGTACGTCTGCTGTTCCGCCAACACCCCGTGCAGGTAGCCGACTTCACCGCCCAATCCGTTGTTCGACCCCCGGAGAAAATGCTCGGTGCTGTTGGGGCCTTCCATATCGGCCACCCGCAACGGCCGCGCGCTGACCGTATAGGTCTGGAACCATTTGTCGTCTTCCGCAGGCGCCGGGTTCAGCACATCCACGCCAGAGTCCAGGTTCTCGAAATCGAAGAGGAAGTCGCGGAACGGTTCCAATGGCAATGGAAGGGTCGAATTGGGACCCGCCCGAAAATTGGCCTTGATCTCCGGGAGGGTCAACGCCCAATCGTACACCCGCACCAGGCTGACGTCCCCATTGAAGCTCTGCTTCGACTCCAGACTCGACGAGGCAAAGATGCTGACCATGGTCATCGGGATCCCGGGATCCCACCCGACTTTTGACTGGTAATCGTGGAAGTAGATCGGCTGGTCGGACGCATCCAGCCATATGGTCATGATCTGGTCCGTGTTGTTCCAGGTTGCGACGAGCTGGTGAAACGCGTTATCCCGGGGAAACGAACGGGCTTCAGAAGCCTTGGCGTGACGAATCCCCATTCCGTCCGTGCCGGCCAGATTGGAGATCCGGACCTCATCGGTGTTCACATCGAGGCCAACGCTGAAAACCTGCAGGTCGGCGGCCGAACGCATGCCGAACAGCTCGTACCCGCCGGAACGATCCGGGCCGGACAACCGCGCCCAGATCTCCACCGTGAAATCCTTGAGAAAAAGTTGCGGCTCACCGACCAATCCGCTCCCGCCCTGTGTCTGGTCGACCCGGCCCAGCGAAGTCAACCGCCCTGCCCCGCTGTAGAAGGCGATACCCTTCGGGGAAATCCCATGCACCGGATCCTGCGCTCCGCAACACAGTTCACGGGTCAGCCACCCCCCAGCCACGCCCAGATTTTCCCATTCGACGGGTGCCGCGGCAATACGGGGATTGCTACGAGCGTTCAGTTCAAGCTGCGCGCCAGGGACGGGCATCGCAGACGATCGGGGCAAAAATGCACAGAAAAAAGCAGAAAAAAGCAGAAAAAACGGGTGTAATCCAGAATGGCTGAAGCGTCGCGGCACGGTTGCCCCAATTCGAAAGTGTCTTCCAGCGGAGTCGTAACTCTCCACGAGTTGCAGTATGAAATACCGCACCTTCAACCGCACTTATTATACCGGAAACACGACGTTAGTCAAATCGCAGCACCCGAGCCATGAACGACCGGCAGGCCTCGGTTTTCCCTTGACTAAAAACGGACTCTGTCGAGCCACATTCCAAGATCCGGCCCCCGGCGACAAAGGCCGCCTGGTCGGCCACCGACTGTGCAAAAGCGAGCTGGTGAGTGACCAAGATCAGGTCTCGTCCCTCGTCCCGAAGATCGCAGATCATATCCAGCACTTCCGCTGTCATCTCGGGGTCAAGCGCGCTGGTTGGCTCGTCGAAAAGCAGGAAGTCCGGCTTGATGGCGATGGCGCGTACCAGGGCTACGCGCTGGCGCTGGCCGCCGGAGAGCTGGGCGGGCTTCTTCCCCGCGTGTCCCTCAAGTTGGAACCGCGCGAGCAGGTCCATGGCTGCGGCATCCGCATCCTGCGGTGCATATCCGTGTACCGCCGTCAGGGGCAGAGTGATATTGGCCAGCGCGGTCAGGTGGGGAAACAGGTTGAACGCCTGAAATACGGTACCCACCCTGCGGCGATGCCGTTGCAGTTTCGGTTCCCGAAAGTCGAGCGGCTCATCGTTGATCCGGACCACACCGCAATCGGGTATTTCCAGGCCCGCCAGGACGCGCAGCAAAGTCGTCTTTCCACCACCGGAAGGGCCGACCAGGACCAGGCACCGGAAGTCCCGGCACTCCAGCGTCACCCCCGACAGCACCGAGGTCTGGTCGAAGGACTTGTGCAAGCCGCTGATTTCAAGATTCATAAAGAAACCTCTTCTCGAGCAGGCGGGTCCACATTGACAGTGGGAACGTGATCGCGAGGTACGCGACGGCAAGCGGAAGGTATCCCTCGAAAGAAGTGTGGGCATTCGCGTTGATTTCCTGCGCGCTCTTGGTCAACTCGTTGATCGCAATAACCGAGAGCAAGGAGGAGTCCTTGACCAGGGAAACGAGTTGGCCGGTGAGGGGTGGAAGCATTTGCCGGATCGCCTGCGGGAAAATGACATGGCGGTACGCCTGAGCCACGGTCAGCCCGATGGCCCTCGCGGATTCGAGTTGGGACCCGGGCACGCTTTCGATGCCGGACCGGATGATCTCGCTGATATATGCGCCGGCAAAGGCTGACAGGATCAACACGCCGGCCACGTATCGATTCTGCAGGTCCGCCGCGTTCGCCAGCACGTACCAGAAAATCAGGATCTGGACGAGCAGCGGCGTACAACGGATCAACTCCACGTAGGCTGCACCCAGGTACCGGAACACAAGCAGTCGGGACCGGCGGGCCAGCGCGGCGACCACCCCGATCAGGATGCTGCAGAGCAGCGAGGCGGCCGAGATATGGAGGGTCCGGATCCACCCGGCCAGGAATTTCGCGCGGTAGCCCCAGGCGACCTCCCAACTCCAGTGATACTCGACGCTTCGAAACGCGAGGTAGAACAGCGCGGACAGCACGGCGACAACCAACGCCCCGTTCAGGACGCAGGCGGGAAAAGACACGCCTCCCCCGCTTCCGGCATCCGCCCGGAACAGGCGATGCAGCAGGGAGGGCCTGTCACTCATCAAAACACAAAAGGGTAACCGAGCTCGTCAAACGCCTTCTTCATGTCGGCAAGGTGCTTCTCCGCCAACTCGTCGAACCCCCCCCGTTCGCGAAACGACGCGAGAAATTCGTTGACCTGGAGTCGCAGGGAATCATTCCCTTTTCGAATGCCGATCGCCCAGGACTCCTTCTGAAATGGTTCCAGGATGGCCCTCGTCGTGGCCCGCTGACGTACCCAGTTCTTGTACGTCGACAGCTGGTCGTAGAGAAACGCGCTTGCGGTGCCCTGAACCACTTCCAGAACGCATTCCGCCTCCCGTTCCAAGACCAGAACGCTCGCATTGGGCAAATGGGTCTGCGCATACATATGGCCCGTGGTCCCGATCTTCACCGCAACCGCCCGGTCTTCCCGGTTCAGGTCCTCGCTCCGCTCGCCCCCGCTGCCGGCACCC
>CAZTAB010000173.1:0-3125 GCA_964611475.1 uncultured Verrucomicrobiota bacterium
ACATGTTGTTCATCTGGCCTCCGTCGTTCGTATAGGTTTGGCCGACGATGTACCGTGCCTCGTCCGAAGCGAGGAAAACCGCCAGGTGCGCGACGTCTTCCGGTACCCCGATGAATCCGGCAGGAATTTGCCCCGAGGCGAGATCAAGGTCCAGGTCTTCCCCCAGAGTCTCGTAGTGGTTCTCAACAATGATCCAGCCCGGCGCGATCGCGTTGACCCGCACTCCTTTGGGGGCAAGTTCAATTGAGATTTCCCGGGTGTACGATACGATGGCACCCTTTGTTCCGGCGTAGATGGAGTGCTCCGTCATTGCGTGGTTGGCGTGGACCGAGGACAGGTTGATGACTGCGCTCGGCTTGCTCTCGATGAGGGCGGGCAGGCAGTACTGGGTCAGGAACAGACCCGCCTTGACATTTACCGAGAACAGCGTGTCGAACTGCGCCGGGGTGATTTGCTCAAAGGGTGCGTTGGTGGTAATGCCCGAGTTGTTGATCAGGACGTCCAGGCCGCCGAGGTACGAGATAGCCTGCTCACTGAGCTTTTTGACCTCCTCGATCCGGTTGAAGTCAGCTTGGAATGCCTTCGCCTTGCCGCCGGCCGCCTCGATTTCCGCCACAGCACCGTTCGCGCCCTTGTCACTGTGGGAGTAATGGATGGCCACATTTGCGCCCTCTTCCGAGAAAACCCGCGCAACGCCTCGACCGATTCCTGTTCCCGATCCTGTGACCAGGACCTTCTTCCCCTTCATTCGATTCTTCATAAGGATCCTCCAGTACGCATCCTTAATGTTGAGATTTCAGGTCCAACCAGTCACTAAGGATCCTGCCGATGGGGTGACGCGCTAGACCGTGCGAAACATTAGATAGCTGACTGTATAATGTTTCCCGGCTGGGCTCGCACACTTTCCGGCACCATGCCGTGTCACAGCGGGTGGAGTTCATGGCATCGTTCCAGAATCACAATTTGCCGTCGTACGCTTTCCGGCGTGATGGTCAGGGGCGACCCGTCCAGGAGGGCCCCATACAGATCATTGTAAAACTGGTGCGTAAGTCCGTGATATCCGGATGTGTTGGGCCCTAGATCCCAGCTTTCCTCTGTAAACTCGATGGGTTCGTGATTGTACTCTCTGCCGTCAGCCGGAGAACGGTCGATGGGGCGGGGAGGCATGCCTGAGAAATCCACGTACTTCCAACTCAGGCGGGAGGGAGTCCCGGTCAATCCCCCGGTTGTGCCCATGACTAGCCAGGCGTCCTGCGGGTAGGCGCAAGCGGAAGTGATTTCCACTTCGACCAGCGGTTTTCCCGGCCCACGAAGAATCACTTTCACGTGGTCTTCTGCGTCGCCCGAGGCCAATGCCTTGTCCATGTGACAGAAGATCTCCGGTTCGCCGGGCCCGAACAACTCGAGCGCCTGGTCCAGGAAGTGTGGCCCGGTGTTGTTCAGGCTGCCTCCGCCGTATTCCTTCAGGGTTTGCCAGTCCCACCGGCGGCTGAATCCGTGACCGGCCATTCGGATTTGCACGATGCGCCCGAGTTTGCCCGAGGCAATCACTTGCTGGACCTTTTGGAACGCGGGTTCATACCGCCGGTTCTGGAATGGCGCAAGGTGCAGTCCCTTCTCTTTCGCCAGCGCGAGGACCCGGTCCAATTCTTCGATCGAGGCGGCCAGCGGCTTTTCGCAGACGACATGGCAACCGGCGTTGAGCGCCGCGGTCGCGTGTTCCACATGCCGGTGGCTGGGCGTGGCAACCACGATCAGATCGAGATCCGGATCTGCTGCGAGCTCCTCAAACTCCCGGTTCACCCGGCAACCGAATTTCTCCTTGGCCTCTTGTCGCCGGTCCTCGCATGGATCCGACACGGCAGAAACCCGATACCGCCCCTCAAGGCTTTCCAGCCCCAGGGCGTGAATGCTCCACCCGCTGCGGCCCAGCCCGGCGATCCCAACGCGTAAAACTTTCCCCATGTTTTTTCTCGCCTCTTTTCTCAAACCCGGGAAGGTATCATGCCTTCAATTCTGGACAAACACGAATCTGCCATGGCAAAGATCTGTATCATCGGAATTTCCGGTTTTGGGCGGGCCCACTACGACTACCTGCTTGAAGCTGTGAATGGGGGGCGCGCCGAGGCCGTCGCCGCCACGGTCATCAACCGGGACGAAGAGCAGGAGTGCTGTGCTCGGCTGGAATCGCTCGGCTGTGCATTGTACACCGACTATCGCGCTATGCTTGCGTCCCACCGGGGAGGTTGCGACTTGTGCATGATCCCCACGCCGATTCACCTGCATGCGCCGATGACAATGGCGGCTCTGCGCTCCGGGATGAACGTGCTGGTGGAAAAGCCGGCCGCGGCGATCATCCAGCAGGTTCGGGCGATGCAGCGGGCCGAGCGGGAAACCGACCGTATTGTCGCCGTGGGATACCAGACGCTTTACGATCCGCTCACCCTGCAGGTCAAGCGGGCCCTGCAGGGAGGGGTTGTCGGACGGGTCCAGAGCGTGGCGGCACAGGGCATCTGGGCGCGGGCGGAATCCTACTACCGGCGAAATGACTGGGCGGGGCGTCTTCAGGTCGGCGAGCACTGGGTTTTGGACTACCCCATGCACAATGCTCTTTCGCATTACCTGAACCTGGCCTGCTTTCTCGTCGGCGAAGGACTTGGGAGTTCTTGCCGCCTGTCGGCCCTCCAGGCGGAACTCTACCGGGCCAATAACATCGAAAGCTGTGATACCGCGTTTCTCCGGTTTGAAACGCAGGCCGGGATACGGGCGGTCGGTGCATTCACGCACGCATGCGAGGGGCACAAACCTCCTGTCATCGAGGTTCGTGGCTCCCATGGCGTGCTGCGCTGGCGTATGGGCGAGATCCCGGAGATTCGACAGGGCAATAAGCGCACCGCTTTGTCCGATCTTTCAAAACCCTCGGATCGCCCGGATGTCCTCGGCGGTGTGCTGCAGCGGCTTCGTGATCCCGGGCACTTTGTTTGCACCCTGGACATTGCGGCGGTTCCCGTTTCGTGCGTGAACGCCGCCCACGAATCGTCACGGGTCAACCGCGTGCCGGACAAATGGGTCCGGTTTGGCGAACGGGATGGCCAAAGGCTTCGAATCGTGCAGGGCATGGAGGA
>CAZTAB010000174.1:0-4459 GCA_964611475.1 uncultured Verrucomicrobiota bacterium
AAATACCGATTTCGCTTTGCCGACGATCGTCGAGGGGTCTGTCAGTCTGGAAGTGAATCCCGCGTCCCCGGGCGGCGCCGGCTTCCGCATGTCGTTGCACGACTCTGGGACCGGCAGCCGCGCGATGGAGATCATTCATACCGAGTCGGGATGGCCCGTCATTAACTCCGGGGACTTCAGGGTCTTTAATGAATTCGGAGCCGTCCTGGCGGAGGGCACGACCCCGAATGACCCGAATGGAGAGAACGCGATGAATCGCTGGTTCCGCATCCTTGTCACACTCAATGGCAATGGCACATATGATGTCAATATTTTCGACATTGGTCCGGCGAAGAACAGTGTCGGCGCCACCCTCCCCCTCGGCGACCCCGCGCGGGGCCTTGTCCTGACCCTCACCGGCGCGAGCCTGCCCGTGGCGAGTGTCGACACCTTCCGGCTGAGCCCCGGTTCGACAAACGGGGGAGGGCTGCAACCGACCCTGATCGATAACATCGTTGCGCGGGACTTCTTTGCAACCGTCGGCGTCGAGGAGATCAAGGCGGGCGCAGAAATCAGCTTTCCTGTCGAGGCTGGCAGCGTGTACCAGCCGCAGTTCTCTGATGATGGAGGCACCTGGTCAGACCTCGGCGAGCTGGTGCTGGGATTTGCCCCCTCCACAATGCAATCCGTGGTTGCCTCCACCATCGGTGCGCCGGCCCACCGGACCTATCGCGTCTTGGAATTTTAGATTTTTGATTGGAACGAAAAAGGAATTCTTGGAATGAAAAAATTCAGGTTCTCAGGTCGTGCTGCAGTGATCCTTCCGATGCTCTGTCTCTTCGGGGTCACGAGCGCAAATGGCCAATCCAGCGTCGTCGAAGACTTCGAGAGCTACACGGTTCCCAACCAGACGTGGCTGGATCCGACGACGGTACCCGACAGCGGTTGGACCCGGTCGGGCGTTGGCTCCGCGGATTGGGAGGTTCGCTGTTGCAGTGGGTCCCTGATTTACACACCCGGTACCTTTCAGGAAGACGACGTTTTCGATACGAACTCGGTGAATTTTCTCGTATTGAGACGGTCGAACGCCAACGTGCCCGCCCGTTCGGACGAAAACACCGAGTTCACCTTTCCCGTCCTGGTGGAAGGGGAGCTTCGTTTTCAGCTTAACCCGGCGTCTACGTCTGCCGATCCCTTCAAGCTGGCGCTGCGTGACTCGGGGTCCGGCAAGAACGCGGTTCAGATGGTTTACACCGAAGACAGGTGGCCGGCGCACAACTCGGGGGACTTCCGAGTACAGGACGGGGTGGGGAATCTCCTGATATCAGACGTTCAACTGGACGGTTCACCCGATGCGTTTGACCGCTGGTACGATATCATCTTCACCATGCACAAGGGCGGGACATTCGACCTGGAGATTATTGACATCGGACCCACGGCACCATCGTCCACTACCAGCAACCAGGTAGCCCGGGGCACTCTTGCGAGCGTTTCCAATATCACGGCAGGCGTCCTGGGGATTGACACGTTTCGCCTGGAATCCGGCACCGGCAACGGAGGCGGTGCGCAGCCCACCATGATCGACAACCTCACCATCACGCGCACCGAAGGCGTGGCCGTTGTGGGCACAGAGACCGGAACGGGCCTGGAAATGCGCTATTCGACGGTATCGCAGTCGATCTATCAGGCCCAGGTCACCGAAGATCTCACGGCGGGAACCTGGACCGCTCAGGGGCCCCCGGTTCTCGGCGACGGCACCACCGAATCCGCCCTCGTAGGGACATCGGGTGCAGATTCTCGGGCGGTTCGGATCGTGGTATTTTAGACCTCGCGTGCGCCAACGAGATTTGGCGTGCTGGCAGGTCAGGAAAAGCCCTGCTCGCAGACCTGAACGGGCTACGGCAGAACAAGAATCCGGTAGTTATTGTGAGGATTGAATCCGGCCGGGTCAAATGTCGTTTCCAGCCGCCCCTTGCCGTGGATCGTGAAATCCTTTCCAACCCAGTCCACCAGGTTGCTTGTGCACTGGAGCTGGTAGTTTGCCCCGTTCTGGCTTTCGAATTGAAACCCGATAACGTCGTTCACCAGGACGTGGCTGTAGGTGAGCTCGCTGGGCGGCGCTTCGTCGCTGGTGATCCGGACATGGTCCCAAAACACGTAGGGCCGCGCCGATCCCCCCGAGACATTCATGTCGCGGATCTGCAGCTCATCGAGATCCACCAGGTTCCCGACAGGTGATTCGGCCTCGGTGCCGATGAGGCTGGTGCCTCCGGAGTCGGTCGTTTGCGATACGGTCCAGAGCCCGGTGCCGTCGCGAACCATCGTGAAGGTGGTGTACTCGGTAACGGAGGCCTGCTTCGGCATGATCATCGCCACGATCTGTGTTTCGTTGAGCAGGGCGTCGTTGGCAAATACTTCCCATTGGAACGTTCCGCCCGACCGGGGCGTGAGGATGGCGCGGCGAATGTCGCCCGGGGACGAGTGGTTGAAAAAAAGCTGGGGTTGCACCGCCGCGAACCCCCCATTGGGGGGATTCAATCTCAAGGTGTACTCGATTGTCAGGTTGGTGACGGCGGAATTCAACTGCGACTCCGGCGGGGTGAAAAACCATCCCCGGAGAGACTGGGACGGGCCGCCCGCCGCGTGGTCTCCCTTGATCACGATCTTGTCCGGGAACAGGGGATCCAGTTCCGTGCCCACCTGGGACAGGCCGAACGAGGCGACGGCGGGATGATCGGGCCATGGATTCGTGTTGCTGGGCGTCCCCCAGGCCGCCCGCAGGCTGGTTGCCTCCATCGGATCGTCGATATGTACCTCAGCGTTTGACGCGAGAACGCTCGCGAGAACCAGGGCGCTGACGGGGACAGAGCGTTTCATGATCAACTCCTAATCAACGGTCACGATACGATAGTGCCTGTTGCTGTCGAATCCGCCGGGATCGAACGTGGTTACCGTCCCGCCCTTGCCGTGGATGGTGAAGTCCTTGCTGATCCAGTCCACCATGTTGCTCGACCACTGGAGGTCATAATTGACCCCGTCCTGGCTGTCGAACCGGAACCCGGTCTCGTCGCTCACCGTGATGTTGGTGAAGCCGAATTCGCTGGTCGGGACAATGCTCGTGATCTGGATTTCGTCGTGAAACGCCCAGGGCTCGGAGATCCCGGAATTGTTGTTGAACTCGCGAATCTCGATCCGGTCGATCCGGCCGTTGTTCACGACGGGGCTCTCGGTCAGGTTGACAATCGTTGCCCCGGTGTCCGTTCGAGCTACGGTCCACAGGCCGGATGCGTCGCGCGTAATGCGGAACGTGTTGCTGTAGTCGTTGGGAAACCTCTGGGCCGGCGCCACGCCGTCAACGATCTTGGTGGACGCCAGGCCGGCATCCCAGGCGAAGACCTGGAACTCGAGCGTTCCGGTTCGCCGCACGGTCAGGATGGCGTAGTGGAATTTGCCGTCGCCTGGGTTGGTGTCTGTGCTCTGAAACTGGTACTGGGTGATGGCCTGGTTGACCGGTGCCGTACTGTTTGCGCGCAGGGTGATGTCTGCGGTGAAGCCGGTCACAGCTTGAAAATCCACGTCCTGTGTGAAGGAGCCAAAATTCTGTCGCACGACGATCGAACTCGGCGAGCCGTGGTTGGCGTTGATAATTACCGTCTGAAGCGGGACATTCGGGTCTAGCATGCCCGCGGCGGATGTACCGGCCGATACGCTAAATACATCGGTCCAATGGCTCAGGGTCGACATGTCATGGAAGAAATTGGTGACGGTGACTTGGCCCTGTGCCGCCAAATTGCCGAGAAGCAGGACGAATCCAGCCGCTGCAGTCGGTATCGACGCCACAACGTGCAATCCTCGGCAGAACGTGATTATTTTTCCACTCACAACAAATAATGGGAGAATGAGGGGGAGCCCTCATTCACCCGGATGGTAAAATCTTTCCTGTTCTGTTATTTGCGGCGCCGCATTCCAAGCAGACCGGCCCCGATCAGCAGAAGGAGAGCTGTCGCGGGTTCCGGCACGCTTTCAATTGCGAGGTGGGCCCAGTACACGCGAGGACTCGATAATCCTGCGTTGACGCCCATGTGCCTGATTTCGAGTTTGTCGAGATCAGCCAGGCTCATGGATGCTGTTTCGGTTTGGGATTCGTTCAATCCGCTCGCGGATTCCACTACGGTCCAGACTCCGGCGGCACTGCGGTCGATGTCGAACGTGATATAGTCATCGTGGGGAAACGTGTGGCCAGGCACAGCAAAATTGGCAACCTTTGTTTCGGCGCTCAATGCGTCAAGTCCGAAAACCTCGAACTGAAAGGTTCCCTGTCGCCGAGGGGTAATGATGGCACGTTTTACTTGATTGGCGCCTGTAGTGTTAAAGAAAAGCTGCGCCTGGGTTCCCGCAAAATTAACGGGGCTGTTTTCAGGCAACCTCATTGTATACTCTATGGAAAGCGCCTGGCCCCCGATCGACTCCGTTCCACCTG
>CAZTAB010000175.1:0-3133 GCA_964611475.1 uncultured Verrucomicrobiota bacterium
AGCCGGCGCCGGAGCAGCCGACGATGGCCACCACCTCACCCGCGCTCAGCCGAAGATCCACCCCCTTCAGGATCCAATCGTCTCTGTACTGGAAGTGCACGTCGCAGAGGTCGATCTCCGCCGGGCTCTGGGTCAGCGGCACGGCATCCGGCCGGTCCCCGACGCCGGCCTCCATTTCCAAAATCTCGAAAACACGGTCAGCCGCCGCGCAGGATTGCTGTATACCGATGTGAAGTCGACTCAGCCGCTTGATCGGGTCATAGATGATGATCAGCGTGACCAGAAAAATCAGGAGGTCATCCAGGGACATCGCGGCGTGCCTCGTGTAGAGGATCAAGGCAAACCCGGTCACGATGGACACGAGCTCGATGATCGGCGTCACCGCGGTCTGGGAGCGAACCACCCGGATTTGATTCCTGAACACCGATTCCGCGGTGCTGTCGAAAATCTCCCGTTCCTGTTTTTCGGTCCCGAACGCCTTCACGATCCGGCTTCCCGCGATCGATTCCTGCTGGACCGAGGCAAGGCTTCCCAGCCTCGCCTGGCCCTGCTTCGCGAACTTCCGGACTTTTCGACCGAAGATCATGACCGGCAGGATGCAAACCGGAAAGAGAAGCAGGCTGATGATCGCGAGGCGGTAGTCGATCTTCAGCAGCACGGCAATGCCAGCGAGCAGCACGAACGGTTGATTCGCGAGATCGCCGAGCACCGTGGAGACACCCCTTTCCACAAGCTGCGTATCGTTGGCGGTGCGGGACATGAGCTCGCCGGTTCGGTTGGCCCCGATCTGCGCCATGGAAAGATTCTGGATATGCCCGAAGAGTTGATTTCGCATATCCATGACCACGCGCTGGCCGACCCACTCGACGAGGTATTTGCTAAGGAAATACCCGATCCCGCGCAGGGCAACAAAAACGAACACCAGCACAAAAATCGCCAAGGCAAAAATCAGCGAGGTCTGCTCCGGATTCCCGAGATCCACAATCAGATTTTGGACATACTCCTCGACTGCATCCCCGAATGCGGAGGGTCTTTCCTCCCCCTCCCCCATCGAGCTTTTTTCCAGGCCGAGCCAGACGGAAAGAAGGGCGAAGAACGTGGAGCACCCAAACATCGCCCCGAAAAAGACACCCGCGGCAAGCCTCCTCCAATACGGCCGGGCATATGACAACAACCGCTTGTATGTCTTCCAGTCGCCCTTGGCGTCGGCACCTGGAGCCTGCCGTTCTTCAGCCATGCGCAAGGAACCGTTCTGCTTCGAGGGCAGCCATGCAGCCCGAACCGGCCGCGGTAATGGCTTGGCGATATACGGCATCCTGAACATCTCCCGCGGCGAAAACACCGGGGATGTTGGTGCGGGTGTCGGTGGCGATCAGGTACCCGTTCTCATCCATGTCGAGTTGACCGTTGAATGCGTCCGTGTTCGGCCGGTGCCCGATTGCGACGAACAGGGCCTCCACATCCAGGTGGCCCTCCTCCCCCGTCTGGACGTTGTTCAATGCCAGGCCGGTCACCTTCTTCCCCTCCATGCCCTCCACCTCGGTGATCACCGTGTTCCAGATCACCTCGATCTTCTCATGGGCCAGTACGCGCTCCACCATGATTTTAGACGCGCGAAACTCGTCCCGCCGGTGAACAAGGTGAACTTTCGATGCAAAGCGGGTAAGGAACAGGGACTCCTCCATCGCGGTATCCCCTCCCCCGACCACCGCCACCGGAACATCCCGGTAAAAAGCCCCGTCACACGTTGCGCAGGAGGTCACGCCGTATCCGATCAGGGCCTGCTCCGATTCGAGCCCCAAATACTTCGCGCTGGCGCCGGTACAGATGATCACGGACTCGGACTCCAACTGGTCGCCGCCCTCCAGCACCACGCGGAATGGCTGCTTGCTGAAGTCCGCGGAAACGACCTGGTCCATGACAAACCGGGTATTGAAACGCTCCGCCTGGGTTTTCATTTCAGCCATCAGGTCGGGCCCCATGATCCCATCCCGGAATCCCGGATAATTTTCGACATCCGTCGTCGTCGTGAGCTGGCCTCCCGGCTCCAAGCCCTCGATCACCAGCGGGTCCAGTTCCGCCCGCGCCGTATAGATGGCCGCGGTCAGGCCCGCCGCACCCGTGCCCACTATGATTACTTTTTCCATCCGCTTCCTCGTATCTCTCTGTACTTACCACATCTGGTTCACATAAACTAACCACACAACAGGAAAACCACGGGATTTGTAAAGAGGTTTGACATGGCGGAACTGGATATGTTGAGGGACCTGTGGAATCGGCAGGAGGAACTCAATCAGAGAATCGGCGTGAACACGGCCGACATGACCGAGAAGGAACAGATTCACTGGGTTTTGAACTACTGCCGGGCGATGAACCAGGAGATCGCCGAGCTCACCGACAGCGTACCCTGGAAATGGTGGGCGAAATACCAGGACTTCGACCAGCAGAATGCGCGGGTGGAAATTGTCGACCTGTTTCACTTCCTGATCTCGCTGGCACAGGTCATGGGGATGTCCGCGGAGGACATCCATGGGTTGTACGTCCAGAAGAGCAAGGTCAATCACGACCGGCAGGACAGCGGGTATTCCGAAAAAGACGAGAGCGACAACAAGAACCTGACCGTGTAGTCCCGCGTGCCCCCGGCACCCTGGGCGCGCTCCGCGCGAAGCCGAAGACCCCGGGTCACACGCCGGGTGGGTGGAGCCACCTTTGTGAAAAGACTTCTCCCATTTCTCTTTTCCCTGGTTTTCACCGGGTGCGCAACTCATCGGGCAGACCTCGCCGGCCGGGCCGACGCATTGTACCGGGGATACACCCTGGGCGAATCCGTGGTCGCCGCCGGATGGGATCTTGATCCGGCGGACGCGCGCCTGGTTCAGGACCTGTTCATCAGGCGCATGCGTGGCGACTTCGGGGAGATCGCCGGGTACAAGGCCGCACTCACGGGGACCGCGGCGCAAAAGCGTTTCGGGATCAAGGAACCGGTACTGGGCGTACTCACCCGGCACATGCTGTATACGTCGGGCGACACTCTTTCGCCGCATCTCGGCGCGCGCCTCATGGTGGAAGGAGACCTGGTGGTCCGCGTCGCCTCGGACCGGATCTGCCGGGCGACCACCGCACGCGAGGCCTT
>CAZTAB010000176.1:0-7789 GCA_964611475.1 uncultured Verrucomicrobiota bacterium
GACTTCCGTGGTTCCTTGTTACGGGTGGAGCACGGTGTTGGCAATCAGCCGGGCTTTTTCGAAAAAGACCGCGATGGCCACCAGCGTGGGTTCCTCGATCCGAACAACCGGTTGGAAGTTTCGCAGGGCCACAATTTCGATGTAGTCGATTTGCCCGGTGGGCGACTCGTGAATTACCGCCTCCAACTCGCGCCGGTACACCTCGGCCCAGCGCTCGCCGCGCTTGAAGAGCTGTTCCGCCCTTTGGAGGGCTTGGTAAATCTGGACCGCATCCCGCCTCTCCTGTGGCAGCAGATTCGTGTTGCGCGAACTCATGGCGAGGCCGTCCTTTTCCCTCACGATCGGCCCCGCCATGATCTCGATGGGGAAGTTTAGGTCTCGCGTCATCTGCTGGATCAGGCGGAATTGCTGCACGTCTTTCTGGCCGAACACGGCGAGGTCGGGCTGGACAACATTGAAGAGCTTTGCCACCACGGTGAGCACGCCACGAAAATGGATGGGGCGTGACTCGCCGCAGAGGCCTGACGACAGGTAATCTTCCACAACGTAGACCGTGTGGTCCTGCGCGTACATTTCCGGCGGGGTGGGATAGAAAATGATATCCACTCCGACCTCCTCGCACATCCGCCGATCGTGGTCGAGATCCTTCGGGTAGCGTTTGAAATCCTCGGTGGGACCGAATTGCGTAGGGTTTACGAAAATACTGGTCACCAGAACATCGCATTTTCCGCGGGCGATCCTCATGAGGGAAATATGGCCCTCGTGGAGGTACCCCATGGTCGGAACGAAGCCAATTCGCTTTCCCTCGCGCTTCAGGTTCTGCGCAGCGGACTGCATTTTTCCCGGGGTGTCAATGATTTGCATAAAATGGGCTAGCCCGACTTCACGGAGTGGTTTTTTTGCATGGTCCGCGGTCGTTGTTTGTTGGCGGGTGTAGCTGCGCGAGCTTTCAGAGATCTTGCTGTGAAGGCCTTGGAAGAGCCGAGCTCGATTCTTAGACGCTGCACTGACAAGTCCATATTCCTCGAATCCGCCAAATCAGGCAAAAGCACTCCAGTTTCTGTTCGTGGCTAGTAGCAGTGCTCCGGGCCGGGAAACTTTCCGCGCTTCACATCGGTCGCGTACAATTCCACGGCCCCCTTGATTATGCCGCCGAGGTCGGCGTACTGCTTTACAAATTTCGGCGTAAGATCATTGTACATCCCAAGAAGATCGTGGATCACCAAGACCTGTCCGTCGCAGTGTGGACCGGCGCCGATACCGATCGTGGGAATCCCGATGGACTCTGTAATCTCCGCGGCAAGGTTCGGAGGGATGCCTTCCAGAACGATGCTGAAACACCCCGCTTCCTCTAGTGCCTGCGCTCCTGTCTTCAGTTTTTCTGCATCGCGCGCCCGTTTTCCCTGAACGCGGTGCCCCCCGAACTCTTTCACGCTCTGCGGCGTCAACCCGACGTGGCCCATGACCGGTACGCCGTTTTCCACCAGCACCTCCACGGTTTCCTTTCGGATGGCGCCGCCTTCGAGTTTGACTGCGTCGGCATGTCCTTCCTTGAGAATACGCCCCGCATTCTCGACGGCTTGGGGGATGGACGCCTGGTAGGTCAGGAAGGGCATGTCTGTGACCACAAGCGCCCGCGTGACACCTCGGACGACTGCCCGGGAGTGATGGATCATGTCATCTAACGTGACCGGTATCGTCGACTCATGTCCAAGCATCGTCATGCCCAGGGAGTCGCCGACCATGATAAGATGGACCCCGGCTTCATCGACGAGGCGAGCCGTCGAATAATCATACGCTGTCAGGCAGACTATTTTTTCCCTGCCCTTCAGTTTGCGAAACCGGGTGGTGGTCCAGGGGGGGGCTTTTTTCTCAGTGCTCATGTGAATGATTCGTATCCGTCGGACGGCCGAGCGGGAAGGCTCTCGGCGAACCTTCACTCCAAACTTTGTCCGAAATTGCGAGAAAGTCGACAAAGTTTGGGACAAAATTTCAGGCCATGGTTCTATCCCTCATCCTCATTGTTCGGCCACGGCCCGGTCTACGGATTGTGCGGCTACCAATTCAGGGAAAGCCGCTGGCAGGATTCGCCTTCCTTTAAGTCCGCCAGGATTTTCTGCACGGTTTTCGAGGTGTTCGGAAGAATGATGTCAGGCCGAACTTCTGCCAGGGGCTCAACCACGAATCGACGTTTCATCCACCGCGGGTGGGGAACAACAAGCCGTCCACCAGCAACACGCGATGCCCCGGCATACAAGATGTCGACATCGATCGTTCGGGGCGCAAATCGATCCTCCGTTCGCTCTCGCCCCAGTTCCGTTTCGATGATTCGAAGTTTTTCGAGCCACGATTCGGCCGGCAGTTCGCTTGCGATGATCAATACGGAATTAAGGAACGCAAGATCCCGGTACTCCGGTTTTACGCCCACGGGTTCGGTTTCATAGAGCGATGATTGCGCGAGGAACATTGCCCCCGGGTCCTCGACAATGAGCCTTTTCGCCTTTGAGAGATGTCCGGCTCGATCCCCTAGGTTGGATCCGAGACTGAAACCGATTTCCACCGGCGTGGCTGAACTGCTCATTCTGTGTCGCGAGCACCGAGCGGTGTACGTTCGACTTCGAACGTCAAAGAGCAGCGGCTCTCTTTCCCTTTCCCTTTGGCGTTGAAACTCCGAACTCCTGAAAACCCTGTCCGACGGTTCCGAGGGCCACGGCTTGTCGGCCGCGCGAACCGACACCGTGCATCCCTACAGCGCCAACACATCCCGCATTGAATACAGGCCGGGCTCTTGTCCGACCACCCAGGCGGCCGCACGCAGGGCGCCGATGGCAAAGGTGTCCCGGCTGGTCGCGCGGTGCGACAACTCCACGATTTCGCCAGACGCCGCAAATAGGACGGTGTGATCGCCGACGATGTCGCCTGCGCGGGTTGCGTGAAATCCGATCTCGTCATTGGTCCTTTCGCCCACGATGCCTTCGCGTCCGTGAACCGCCAGGTCAGGGAGGTTTACGCCGAGCCCTGTTGCCACCGCTTCGCCAAGTCCGAGGGCGGTTCCGCTGGGCGCATCCTTTTTCAGGCGATGGTGCCTTTCCTCGATCTCGATGTCATAGCCGCGCCCCTTGAGCGCGGATGCCGCAGATTCGGCAAGGCAAAGCAGAAGATTGACACCCAGACTCATGTTCGGCGCCATGACGATCGGAATTGAATCCGCCGCTCGCTGTACCTCGGCGATTTCTTTGTTCGAAAGGCCGGTGGTCCCGATGACCATTGCTTTGCCGGCCCCGGCCATCTGCGCGGCGTGGACGGCCGTTGATTCATGGAAGGAGAAGTCGATTCCCCCCGCGGCATCGGCCGCCGCTTCCGCGAAATCATCGGAAATCAGGATGGAGCAGGCAGAAGACCCCGCCATCAATCCCGAATCCTGACCGACACCTGAATGCCCTGTCTGTTCGAGGGCTCCGCAGAGAGAAAGTTCCTCCACCGTGCCTTCTAGAAGCAAGCGGACAATCGTGCGGCCCATGCGGCCGCCTGCCCCCAGCATGACCACTCCGTGACTCATGAGAGCGCTCCGTAGTCGCGCAAGGTTGCCTCCAGCGCGGAGCGGTTCGTCGCCGTCATCTCGCAGAGCGGGAGGCGGACCGATTCGCAGGCATGCCCCAGCATTGCCAGCGCAGTTTTGACGGGGACGGGGTTTGTCTCGAGGAACAGATCGCAGAACAGACGGTGCATCCGGCCGTGCATGGAGCGGGCCGTTTCCCAGTCTCCGGAGAGGGCCGCGTGCACCATCTTTGCCACGTCCCCGGGAATGATGTTCGATGCGACGCTGATGACACCCTTTGCTCCGACCACCATCATCGGGAGCGTCAGCATGTCATCGCCGGAGAGGATGTCCAGGTCGCAGGCCCGCACCAGGTGACTTACCTGATCAACGCTTCCCGCCGCTTCCTTGCCCGCCACGATGTTTGGATGCTTCGCGAGTTCCGCGACTGTGCGAAGCTCGATCGGAATGCCGGTCCGTCCCGGAATGTTGTAAAGAACAACCGGAAGTCCGACATCCGCAATGGCAGAGAAATGCCTGATCAGTCCGTTCTGGCTGGGCTTGTTATAATATGGGGTGACCTGCAGTGTTCCGTTGGCGCCTCGGTCCTTGGCGTGCTGCGTTAACTTCAGCGCTTCCTCCGTCGAATTACCTCCCGTGCCGGCGATCACTTGTATGCGCCCCCGGCAGATTTCGATTGCTATATCGATTACGTGGTGATGCTCATCGAAATCCAGGGTGGGTGATTCGCCGGTCGTTCCGACTGGAACGACGCCGTCGACGCCCCCCTCGATCTGTGCTTCCAGCAGCCTGCGAAATGCATCGTCATCCACGCTGCCGTCGGCCGCAAATGGGGTTGCGATGGCGGTATACACTCCTTCGAACATCGATTTCTCCTTTGTCGGGCTTGAATTCTACCTCCGCGCGGCCTGCATTCGCAGCCGCAGCGCATTCAAGCGGATGAATCCGTTTGCATCACCCTGGTCATATACCGAGTCCTCTTCGAATGTCGCGAGATTCTCGTCGTACAGGGATTGGTCGGACTTTCTTCCGGTGACCGTACAGCTTCCCTTGTAAAGCCGGACTCGCGCCGTTCCCGACACGGACAGGGCCGCCTCGTCCATCGCAGCCTGAAGCATGGTGCGCTCGGGCGCGAACCAAAACCCGTTGTACACGAGCTTGGCGTACTGGGGGATCAGGGAGTTTCGCAGGTGGAGGACTTCCCTGTCCATGGTGATCTGTTCCACACCTTCCCGCGCGCGGTGCAGGATCGTTCCGCCGGGCGTCTCGTAAACGCCCCGGCTTTTCATGCCCACGAACCGATTCTCCACTAGGTCCAGCCGGCCCACGCCGTGTTTCCCGCCAAGTTTGTTCAGGGCCTGCATGACTTCCAGGGGATTGAGTCGCTGCCCGTCAACCGCGACGGCATTTCCCTTTTCGAAGTCAATCTCGACCTCCTCCGGCTTGTCCGGTGCATCCTCCGGGTCGGTTGTGAGTAAAAACATGTTTTTGGGCGGGGCGTTCCACGGATCCTCAAGGATGCCTCCTTCGAAGCTGAGGTGCAGTAGGTTTCGATCCATGCTGTACGGCTTTTCCGCCGTAACCGGCACCGGGATGTCGTGCTTTTTGGCGTATGCCACTAGGTCGCTTCGCGACTTGAAGGACCACTCCCGCCACGGCGCGATCACCCGGATCCCTGGATGCAGCGCGTAACAGGTCAACTCGAACCGCACCTGATCGTTGCCCTTTCCCGTGGCACCGTGGGATACCGCCCCTGCCTGGTTTTCGGAGGCGATCTCCGTCATGCGCTTTGCGATTAGCGGCCGCGCGATCGATGTTCCAAGCAGGTAGCCGGATTCATAAACCGCTCCCGCCCGTAGAATGGGGAATACAAAATCCTGGGCGAACTCGTCCTGCAAGTCGTCGATGTAGATCTTCGAGGCGCCTGTCCCCAGCGCCTTTTCCTCCAGCCCGTCCAGTTCCTCTTCCTGGCCGATATCGGCGCAGAAGGCAATCACTTCCGCGTCGTACTCTTCGATCAGCCACCGCATGATGACCGACGTGTCGAGACCCCCTGAATATGCCAGCACAATTTTCATACGTTTGATTCCTCGTTTGCTTTCTGAAATTCGGCGCATGCGTCGTGAATTCTTGATATCGCTTCTTTGATCTCTTGCTCCGAAACGGTCATGGGGGGGACGAAGCGAATTACGGTATTGGCCGTGGCAAGGCTTAGCAATCCTTTTTCGGCAAGGATCTGCTGCAGCCCCAGGGCCTCCTTCGTGAGCTCGAGCCCGATCATGAATCCAACGCCTCTTGCTTCCGCCACCCATTCGTATTGTTTACAGAGCGGAGTCAGGCCCTCGACGAACGCTGCGCCCAGATCCCGGGCTTGAGCCAGAAGCCCCTCCTCTTCGATGATTTGGAATACCTGAATTCCGGCTGCACAGGCGAGTGGTGTTCCCCCGAATGTCGTCGCGTGAGAACCAACGGTCAGGATGTCGGAAAATTCCGGAGAGGCCGAAATGGCCCCGATTGGAAACCCGCCGCCGAGCCCTTTGGCCATCGCAATCGCATCCGGCCGGATCCCCGACGCTTCATAGCCGAACCAATTGCCCGATCTTCCCATGCCGCATTGGACCTCGTCGCACAAGAGCAGCACGCCCGCCTCGTCGCACAGGGTCCGCAGGTTCTGCAGGAATTCGTGATCGGCAATCCGGATGCCTCCTTCACACTGTACCGCCTCCACAAGAACGGCCGCCGTCTGGTCGTTGAGTGCGATTCCCACCGACTCGATATCGTTCAGTGTCGCCTGCCGGAATCCGGCCGGCAGGGGATCGAAGCCCTTTTTCACCTTGTCCTGCCCCGTGGCCGTCAAGGTGGCCAAGGTCCGGCCGTGAAAGGAATTCGAGAAGGTGATGACTTCATGACGTCCTGCGTCATGACCCCATTTCCGGGCAAGCTTGATCAAGCCCTCATTTGCTTCCGCTCCGGAATTGCAGAAAAAGCACTTCCCCCCCAACGATCGCTCGGAAATCACCCGCGCGAGTTGCGGCTGCAGTTCGTTGAAGTAGAGATTCGAAACGTGCATCAACTTGCCCGCCTGTTCGCGCATGGCCCGGACGAGGGCGGGATGGCAATGTCCAACGCTGACAACGGAAATACCGGCAATGAAATCCATGTACTCGTTGTCCTCGGCGTCCCAGACCCGGCAGCCCTCTCCGCGCACGAGGGCTATTTCCGGCGCATAGGTCGGCATGACAAACGATTCGTACAGCGATTTTATCTCTGTGGTGTTCATGACTTTACGATTTCTGTTCCTACCCCCCGCTCCGTGAACAACTCGAGCAGGAGGGAATGGCGCATTGAGGCATCCACGATGTGCACCTTGTTGACTCCCGCCTCAAGGGTTTGCACTGCGCTCCGGATCTTGGGAATCATACCGCCCCGGATCACACCGGCCTGGATGAGTTCCTCCACGTCTGCTGATTTCACATGGGAAATCAGGGTTGATGCGTCCTTTGGGTTTTCTAGCAGGCCCGGGACATCGGAAAGATAGACAAGTTTCCGGGCGGGAAGGCTTGCTGCGATGGCCGCCGCTGCCTCGTCGGCATTAATGTTGTAGGTGTGTCCGTCCTTTCCCCGTCCGAGTGGCGTGATAACCGGAACGGCCTGGGAGGAAGCACACTCCTCGATCGGTGTGGTGTCGACGCCCGTCACTTCTCCCACGTAGCCCCAGTCCAGCAACTCTCCCGAATCGGGATCGGTCCCTGTTCGGCGCGATGCGCTCAGAATCGTTTGTCCATGAATTCCCGCACTGCGGCATCCCATGGCCTGGATTTGCTTCACAAGATGCGCATTAACCACGCCATTCAGGGATTCTTCCACGACCTGCATCGTTGTGGCATCGGTGACCCGCAGGCCCTGCACGAATTTCGGATTCAGATTCAATTCCGACATTTTTCGCGAAATGGCTTTGCCGCCGCCATGCACCAGCACCGGCCGTAGGCCGACGACTTCCATGAAGGAAATATCTTGCAGAATACTTGCGCAGGAAGGCTCATTATCGAGCAGGCTGCCGCCGAACTTCACAACGACAGTCTCATTGCGAAACCGTTGGATGAACGGAAGGGCTTCGATCATGCCGGCTGCTTTGGCGATCAGGTCTTCCATGGCTCACTCTTCAGAGTTGATTTTTACGTAATTTTCCGTGGTGTCGCAGGCGTACACGACCGCCTCATCGCTCCCGCT
>CAZTAB010000177.1:0-2401 GCA_964611475.1 uncultured Verrucomicrobiota bacterium
CGGCGCTGTTCACCTCCTCAAAATTTTCCTTCAGGTTCTCGTCCGAGGACGTGATTATTCCCTGCACCGTTAAGTGGCCCATACTATGTATGTCATTCCTGATTAAGGTCAGAGAACCCGGCGTCGAGTCCCCAATCGTAATGGTGCGGGCCGACGCCCCAGTTCCGATATTGATGGCCTCGGCCACTGCGTCGTCGCCAATGTTGATTTCAGATGCAGACGAATTTAATGATAAGGCCCCTGCTGCATCAATGTCGGTTGTCGCCACGGAATCCAAGACCAGTGACCCTGCTGAATCCAATTCTATGGTCAGGGCATTCACATCCATCTTTGTGGAAGCATCATTACCCAGGGTGATGGCGCGGGCCGACGCTCCAGTTCCGATATTGATGGCCTCGGCCACCGCGTCGGCGCCAATGTTGATGGCCCCCCCGGAGGAATTCAGATCCAGGGGCCCGGCGGAATCAAGCGCGAGGCTTTGTCCCGCATGGATCCTCGAGGCGTCGATCGCACCGTTGAAAATGGCATCCCCGGTAACCTCGAGTGTCCCCCCGACAGTGCTGTTGCGCGCGACCGTGAGGTCCTGGCCGAGCTCGAGGCTCCGGGCCGGATCCACCGTGAAGCGGGTGAAGGAAAGCTCGCTGGTACCCAACTCAAAGTTCTCCCCAAGGTCGCCAAGGACGTAGCCCTGCCCGGCCTCAACGCCCTCCTGGATGAAGAGGTGGGCGCCCCCGTCAATCTCCCCGGCGGAATCAAAGTCCGTAGCCCGGCTGAGGCCGCCGGCGCCGTCGGCAACATAAACGCCGTTCTCCGCGGCGTTGGCTTGCCCTGCCAGCAGTACGCGGTCACCTACCGCAAGGGTCACCCCGTCAATCTCGGGGGAAGCGTTCTGCAGGTCCACATTGGCAAGCGACGCCACCCGGGACGCCCCCTTCCCCGGCATTTCCCCCCGGAGGCTTTGTTCAAGCCCGGTGTCTTTTTGATCCACATATTCCTTGCTCGCCGCGTGCTTCGCATCCGTGACCGGTCCTTCCAGCCGAAGCTCACCACTGAAGACCGCGGGCCCTGCTACCTGCAGGGAGTTATTCAGGGTCGCTGCACCACCAACATGAAGGGTTCCCTGATCATCGACACGGAACACATCCCCTCCATCATGAGAATTCACGATCCTTACTTCGCCATTCATTCGGGTGGTGCCATAGATCTCGGCAGTACCGTGGATGTGGGTACCGTCGTGGATGTGGGTACCGCCGTGGATGTGGGTACTGCCATTGATGTGGGTACTGCCTTGGATGTGGGTACTGCCTTGGATGCTGGTGTTTCCCCACTCATCGACACGGAACACATCCCATCCTTCAGGATTCACGATCTTTACTTCGCCATCCATTCGGGTATCGCCCACGATTTTGACCTCAGAACCCGGGGCCGGGTTCCCGATGGTAACCACTCTTGCTCCCTGGGTGCCGATGTTGATGGCCTGGGCATCCGCGTCGTTGCCAACGTTGATGGCCCCCCCGGAGGAGTTCAGATCCAGGGGCCCGTATGCATCCAGGGATATTCCCCCGGCCGTTGCATCGATATCAACAGCATCTGCACCAGTCCCCGAAGAAGCAATAGCAACTCTTTGGGCTCCGCCTCCATGAGACGCCAACGTTAGACTCCGGCCGGATCCAATGACGCTCACATTGGAATCCTCTGCCGCATCAATACTTATTCCCCCGGCCGAATCCATTGTCAGAACTCCCGAAGCATCGATGTCCAATGTCGAGGCATCAAGATCAATACCTCCGGCAATTGCAGTTAAGGCAATAGCATCAGCTACATTTTCCGTAGCAGTTAAGTTAATAGATGAACCCACTGCAGTTATATCTATATCTTCTCCGGCTGCGGCTCCTGTAGCAGAAATATCGACACCACCTGCACTGGCTGTTAACACGACTGCCGAAGCTCCGTCTTTAGATGACGCAATGTTGACCTCACCAGTAGAATCAACATCTAAGCCTGATGTTCCAGCATCGATATCAATACCTCCGGCAACTGCAGTTGAATTCAACTGCACTGCGTCAGACCCCATTCCCGACGAGGCGAGCACCAGAGGGCTTCCTACTGCGTCCAGGCTGATGCCCCCAAAGGAGTCGATGTCGATTCCACCGGTGCCCGCATCCAGGTCCAGCCCTGTGGCCCCTGTCGCGTTACCCAGGGTAATGGTGCGGGCCGCCGCCCCGGTGCCAAGGTTGATGGCCTGGGCATCCGCGTCGTTGCCGATGTTGATGGCTCCGCCTGAGGAATTCAGATCCAGGGGCCCGGCGGAATCAAGCGCGAGGCTTTGTCCCGCATGGATCCTCGAGGCGTCGATCGCACCGTTGAAAATGGCATCCCCGGTAACCTCGAGTGTCCCCCC
>CAZTAB010000178.1:0-3945 GCA_964611475.1 uncultured Verrucomicrobiota bacterium
ATGGGTTTGCGGTCGACATCACTCGCCTGCACCCGGACGCAGCCCACCCCTCCCGCGTTGTAGTTCAATGTCAGTTCCCCGTCGTTCAGCCAGAGCGGACGGGTGCTGAAGCGCCCCCACCCCGTTGCTTCAAGGTAGCAGAAGCCGTCGTGGCGCAGGGAGTGGCGGACCAGCGTGCGCACGTTGCGCGGATAGCCATCCGGGGCCACGCCGTGGTTGACCGTATACCCCTTGGAAAAGAAATTGATCGTGCCGTCCTTGTCCACGTCGATGGTTTTGCAGTACATCGCTCCGCCGAGGTATGTACCCGGATCGCCCCGTGGAATCAGCACGTGCCGCCGGTCCGGCCGCCACCAGGACTGCCCGTCATACGAGTAGGCGAGCTTCACGTCGACGGTCCCGAGCCACTTCGCCGTGCCCTGATCGGCGAAGGCAAGGGCCTCTCCTCCCTCCGCTACCGGGGTTCGGTAGTAATTCACGGCGCCGAAGAGGTACTCGTCCTCGTACACGAGGGCCGGCATCCCGTAGAACTGCATGCACGGTCCATCGGTCTCCTCCGGGTGCACGATAACCCGGGGATCGGTCCAGTGTTCGAGGTCCTCGGACTCCACCATCGCGACGCGGCGGTCCAGGTTCCACGGGCGACAGATGACCTGCCACTTCTTGATGATTGGGTTGTAAATGATGTTGTTGCAAGTATCCGCCCCGTTGGGGCGTCCGAACCACTGATGCCGCATGTCGGCGGTCCAGTGGATCCCGTCCGGTGAGCAGGCTACCAGGCCCACGCCGCCCTCGATCTCGCCAATGGCGGAGATGTGCCGGGCAAAGGGCCACACAATGCACTTGTACCGGCGGTCAGGATCCGGATCCCACCGGTCGTCAAACTCCAGGCCGTGCCAGCGATCCTTGTCCCTTCGGTCGGGGAGCTCCGTCATTCGCAGGGGTTTCCCGGGGGGCGGGTCGCCTATGAGCGTGACCTTTCCCGCCTCGCGCTTTCCCGTCCAGTTTTCCCCGTCTTCGCTGGTCACCAGGTGCATGTCGTCCGGCACGGTCGTCGTCCATTCTTCGTACGGCCCCGGACCGGCCCAGGCCTCGTAGAGCTTGTTCGTCACGTTGAAGTGCGTGGCGTCGGAATCGGGCGAGTACCAGTCGAAAACCTTTTCCAGCTTCGCGGGCGGATAGACACGGTCCACGTCACACTTCGCGTCGATGAACCAGTCATCGAGAAACAGAAACAGCTTCATAGAGGCAACTCCTTTGAGGCGATGAGTATCGGATCAGCAACGGAAGGGCAAACAATTTTGTTCGTGTAGCGAGGGCAGGCCCGGATTTGATGGAGAACGCGCTGCGTGCCTAATCAAGTCCGAATGTCTAAATCCCAAGTCCATTCCGATCCCTCCGGGAACATCATTCGGGTGCGGGTCGCTGGGAATTCAATCTTCTTTGGGGCTTGGGTATTTCGTCATTCGTCATTTATCATGGCGGGGTAATGTCCGGACCATTTCCCTCATCAAAATTGTCGAGTGCCAGGAAGCACAGGAGGAGATTTTTGATGATCCGGAGACTCGGACGGATATCCGCCCTGGCGTATTCGCTGCTCCTTTCCCAGGCGGGGGCGCTCATGATCGCAGAAGACGGCAGGTCTGCAAGCGTGATCGTCGTGGAGTCGCTGGCCACCCCGGTCGAAAAACACGCGGCGGAAGAGTTGGCTGAATTCCTGTGGCGGGTTTCCGGCGCTCGCCTTGAAATCGCTGCAGAACGCCGGCCCGGAAAGAACAACCTGCTTGTGGGCATGGGCGCCGGGCGTATGGCCGATCCCGAGCTGACCGCCGATGGCCTGGGGCCGGAGGGGATCATCATTCGGACGGTCGGCGATGACTTGATTCTTGCCGGCGGACCGGCGCGCGGGGCGCTTTACGCTGTCTATACCTTCCTTGAGGATGAGATCGGCTGCCGATGGTGGTCGCACGATGCCGGAACGATTCCGCGCAAACCAACCATCTCAATCGAGTCGATGAAGGTGCGATATGCTCCGGTCCTCGAGTACCGGGAGACGGACGCATCGGTCACCGCGACAGATCCGGCATGGTCCGCGCGGAACAAGTGCAACGGCGCGGCCCACTTCCTCCGCGCCGATCAGGGGGGGCGCTACCTGTTCGAACCCCACTTCTGTCACACCTTCTACATGTTGCTTCCGCCGGAGAAGTATTTTGAAGATCACCCCGAGTGGTTCAGTCTCCGGGGTGGCAAACGTTTCGCCGGATCGGGAAACGACATCACCCTGGTTGAAGCCTCGCTTTGCCTCACCAACGAAAAGATGCGCAAGACGCTCGTGGAGAACCTCAAGCAGTTTCTGCGGGAACAGCAGGATGGAACGGAGCATGCATGGCACAACCACCAGAACGGCGAGACGATCCTTGCCGAAGTCTCGCCGCCCGACAGCGCGGGAAAGCTTTGGTGCGAATGCGATCAATGCACCGCGGTGGAGGAGGCCGAGGGGAGCCCGGCCGGGCTGATGATTCGCTTCGTAAATGCCGTGTCCGAGGACCTGAAGGATGAGTTTCCCGATGTCCTCGTCAGCACGTTGGCCTATCACGATACCCGCAAGCCGCCGTGGCCTTCTCCGGACCGGACGAAGGTCACGAGGACATCCGATGATGTGATCGTTCGCCTTTCCACCATCAAATGCTCATTCAGCAGGCCGTTCACCCACGCGAACAACACCGCGGTTTACCAGGACCTGCTCGGCTGGTCGAAGGTGTGCAACCGCCTCCACGTGTGGGACTACGTGGTGAACCACACCTATGCCATGCTGCCGCATCCGAATCTGCGGGTCCTTGCGCCGAACATCCGCGAGTACATCAAGCTCGGCGTGACGGGATACTACGGTGGAGCGGAGCGGAACCCGGCGATTGAAGTGGCCGAACTCCGAGCGTGGATGGTGGCCAAGTTGATGTGGGATCCCAGCCTTGATGGACAGGAACTGATAGAGACGTTCTGCCGCGGCTTCTACGGCGCGGCCGGCAGGCACGTCGTTGCCTACCTGGACGTCATGCACGATGCCGTGGAGAAAACGGACGATTGGCTGGGGCTGTCGTCGCCTCCGACCGCGGATTTCCTCGCCCTGGAAACCCTGGACAGGGGGTGGGCGCACCTGGAGGCGGCCGCGTCCGCGGTGGTGGGCGACGAGGAGTTGTCCGGGCGCGTGGAGCGGGTTCGGCGGTGTGTCCGGTACGCCTATGCCCAGCGCGGCGTCATCGGGGATATGGTCGTCAGCGCCTCCAGTTCACACCGATCCCGCGTCCCTGTGAACGCCGTGATCGGCATCGGGCTCAATGCGGATGCGCGCACCCACAATGCCAATCCCGAGCATGCATGGCTGAGCGAAAAGGTCATCGTGAGCGACCTGAATCCGCACCCCGGGACCGTTCCCGGAAGTCACTGGTTTAAAGTCGAATTTGTCGAGCCGAAATCCATCAGCGAGATGTTGATCTGGAATTACAATGAAAAGAAATGGCGCGCCCACGGCATGAAAAACATCACGGTCCAATCCTCTCTCACCGACGGCCCGGACCGGAATGAGTGGACCACGATCTATGAAGGGGAACTCCCCATGGCGCCTGACTCGAAAGCGGCGCCGGTTTCGCTTGCCGTGGATTTCGGCGGAGCAGAAGTAAAGAGCGTGGTGGTTACCAGCGGTAAAGGCAGCGACATGAACTGGAGTTCCGGGGCGCTGAATTCAGCAGGCCTCAGTGAGGTTCTGTTCCGCGAAACCGGGGAAGAAGATCCGTTGCGCGATTTCGTCGAGTGAGCTGCAGGGGAGCGAACGGGACGGCTGCCGGCATCTGCGCGCACGAGTCGGTCATGTGAAACGGCGAGGAAGTCGTGGTGCCGGGATTCGACTGATCACAGGACTCCGCACGACAACGTCGTTTATTCTTTTCG
>CAZTAB010000179.1:0-12826 GCA_964611475.1 uncultured Verrucomicrobiota bacterium
GCTTGGGGCGAAGGCGGTGCGGAAGAGTGATCTGGGGCACCCCCAGATGGGGTTTAACATCGATTCCGGAACTCCCGCGGATTACATTACGGCAGCGTTGGGGGCTTATCGCTGGGTTGCCGAGATCCAGGGGAAGTGTTCCCATGCGGGGGTTCACCCTGAGGACGGCATCTCGGCCATCCTGATTGCTGCAAAAGCCATCCGTGACATTGGGCACAAGGGGTATTTTGGAAAGATCCAGAAGGGACGGAACCGGGGAACCTCTAATGTCGGCCGGATTGAAGGCGGTGAGGCCAACAACCAGGTGACAGACTTTGTTCGCGTGAATGGAGAGTGCCGTAGTCATGACCCGGAGTTCCTCGAGTCGATCCTTGAGGTCTTCCGCGATTCCTTCGGACACTCGGCGGCTTCTGTCCGCAGTGCGGCGGGGAGGAAAGGAAGGGTCAAGTTCAAGGCGAAGAAGGATTACGATGCATTTGCCCTTGACCGTCAGGACCCCGTTGTTCGGCATGCGTTTCGCGCGGCGAAGAGCATTGGGCTCAAGCCGACCTGTGGTGCGGTGAATGGGGGGCTGGATGCGAATGCCCTAAACAAGAAGGGCATCTCAACAATTACGTTTGGAGCAGGCCAGCATTCGCCGCACACCGTCGACGAGCACGTCGAAATCCGCGAGTACCTCGATGGCTGCCGACTGGCCGTGGCGTTGGCATCGGGTCAGGGGTAGGAGGGCACGGGTGCAAGCGCTGCGGATCAGGCACCCGACAGCGGTCCGTTCTCCTGCTCCTTGGTGTATTGTTTCCGTCGTATTCCCCGACGTGAATTTTGAGCTTGGGGGAGTTTGGCGGACACGTGGAACCGGCGTTTTGATGTTGGTCCCGGGTTTCGTCGGCTGAATGTTGAGGTGGGTGTGTTGATCGAAGGCGCGATCTTGTCGAAAGGGATTGCCCAACAGATCGAGCAAGACATTCTGCGGGAGGACCGTTTGGCATCATCCAGCAATTCAATCCTGATCACATGGCGTCTGGGGTGAAAAATGTGGATGCATGGTTTTGCGGTTTACTGTCAACTGCGCCGGTTCTTGTGATCCGAGTAATGACAGCAAGACGTTGATGTAGACGGATAAGGCATGGAACGGGGCGAACCAGTGAAACTCGGGTTGTGGGCCCAGGCGCAGGGCATGGCGCTTCAAACGCCCGTGACTCGGAACCGATACGTTGATTTTTTGCGCGCACTTTCCATTCTGGCGGTCATATCCGGGCATTGGTTCATGGCCGCGCCCCATGTGGTCAAAGGAAATTTGACTGTTTCCAATATGCTCGAGATTGAACCCTGGACGCGCTGGTTCACTTGGGGGTTCCAGGTGATGCCCATTTTCTTTCTGGTTGGCGGATACGCAAGGAGTTTCGTGGAATGCGGCTATCAGGGATGGCCGGGGCTACAGCTCTTGGTTGATGAGTCGCTTGGGTCGCCTCATTAAACCTGTCCTTCCACTCGTCGTTGCATGGATTGTTATCGGCGGGGTGGGAAACGCCCTCGGGATTCGGTCGGAGATTCTTGCTGTCGTGTCGCAAGTGGCGTTGGTTCCAATATGGTTTTTGTCCGTATACATCCTTGTCGCGCTTCTCGTTCCGTTGACCTGGAGCGCTTGGCGGCGATATGGGATGGCTTCGTTCTGGGGCTTGGTCCTGCTCGCCCTGATTGACGACATTCTCTTCTTCGTTCTCAACTTCAGGGGTGTTGGATGGTTTAACTATTTTTTTGTTTGGATCGCGGTTCACCAATTGGGCTATGCGTGGCGAGACGGGCATTTGAACGGCCTGCGAAATGCTGCGACGTGGGCCATCGGCGGCGCCTTGCTTTTGGTCGGGATGGTATATTGGGGTCCCTATCCTGTCAGCATGGTGAGTGTGCCCGGCGATGAGATCAGCAACACCTTGCCGCCCAAGTTCGTGATGCTTGCTCTTGGCGCAATGCAGGCAGGAATCCTGCTGGTCTTCGAACGCCCCGCTCAACGCTGGCTCTCTCGTGCGGGGCCGTGGACTGCGACGCTGGTGATCAACGGCATGATCATGACGGTCTACCTGTGGCATCTTACCGCGGCGACGCTTGCGGTAGGCTTGACCCTGGAGGTCGGGGGCATCGGTCTTCTGGAGGTTGATCCTGGGACTGGCTTGTGGTGGTCGTTGCGGCCGATCTGGCTCCTTGCGTACGTCGCCGCCCTTGCGCTTTTCGCGCGAACATTCAGTCGGCTCGAACGAGGGGCTTCTGGCATTATCAGGGAAGTGGCGGCTTGGCGCCTGGTGGCCGGTGCCGTGATTGCCTGCGGCGGCTTGGCGTTCTTGGCATTAGGTGGCGTGGTTGGTTCCCAATGGTTTGGGCTTCGCATTTATGTTCTCTGCTTGCCATTTCTGGGCGCCGTGATCGCCGGCGTCATCTCGCTTCCCCAGCCCGTTCTGCGAACGTGAATGTGTTGGGGGTTCCCGGCATGGCTCTGGGCGACGATGTGCCATCAGCCCGGGAAGATTCTCCCTTACGAATGCCGGAAGGCACGAAATTTTAAAAACGATATTCATCCAACTGCTAGCTTTAGCCTACACTCGAACCCGTATTCGGGATAGGGTGCCGGCATGGAATCCGGCACCCGTTTCCTGGAAAAATAAAAAGTTCCCATGCTGAAAAACCGTGAAAAGACGAGAGGCACCGGACTTCTTGCGGATCGGGGATGTGTGGATCACGACCCCGGGGCGATGCATCCGGAACAGCCGGCCCGATTCGAGACGGTGGTGAAGCGGCTGAAGGCGGACGGATTGTATTCCGAGTTGACCCCGGTTGATTCCAGGCCTGCGACTCACAAGGAACTTGTGCGGTGTCACCCCGCGGAATATCTGTCTTTAGTTGAAGAGGATGTGCGTCAAGGGGCATCCATGCTGCGGACCGGCGACACAAATCTGTGTCCCGCAAGCCTGGAGGTCGCGACCCGCTCCGCCGGTGGAGTTTTGAATGCGGTGGATCTGGTGCTTCAAGGAGACCTTGATAATGCATTTTGTCTGGTTCGTCCCCCAGGCCATCATGCCTGCCCGGGGACGGGCATGGGGTTTTGTATCTTCAACAATGTGGCGCTCGCCGTGCGCCATGCCCAGGTGGTACATGGAGTACGGCGTGCGCTGATCGTAGATTGGGATGTCCATCACGGTAACGGTACCCAGGAATTTTTCTATACGGATCCGAATGTTCTTTTTTTCAGCACCCATCAGTATCCCTGGTACCCGGGTACCGGAGCTGCATCGGATCGCGGTGCCGGGGCAGGGGAGGGTCTGACGATCAACTGTCCGTTTCCCGCCGGCTCGGGGTGCGCCGAGATCCTGGGTGCGTTTGACCGCCGGCTGCTGGAGGCCGCAGATGAGTTCAGGCCGGAGATTGTCATCGTCTCGGCCGGGTTCGACTCCCGCAGGGGAGACCCTCTTGGGCACTTTCAACTCGTGGACAAGGACTTTTCCGATCTGACTCTGTTGTGCCTCGATATTGCCAGGCGCCATGCCAAGGGGCGGTTGATCTCTGTTTTGGAGGGCGGTTACAGTCTTGACGGTCTGGCTTGTGCGGCCACAGCCCACATCGCAGCGTTGATGGAGGTGTCGAAGGAGGGGAGGACGGGATGAGCACGATTTGGGCGCAGAGAGAATTTTCCCTGCCTCCTCAACCCCGGGGATTTTATCTGATTACCCATGAAGTTCTTTTGCAAATCCCAGAATTAGGGCGTGTTCGGACCGGGCTTCTTCATGTCTTTATCCAGCACACCTCTGCGTCCCTGACCCTGAACGAGAATGCGGACCCGGATGTGCGTGTCGACATGGAATCCGCCTTCAATCGCATTGCGCCGGAAAATGAGCCGTATTACGTCCACACGGCCGAGGGTTCGGACGATATGCCGGCGCACATCAAGGCATCGCTTCTGGGAAGCAGCGTTTCCGTCCCGGTTTCCGACGGACGCCTTCTCACCGGGACGTGGCAGGGCATCTATCTGTGCGAACACCGCGACTACGGGGGTGCCCGACGGCTGGTAGCGACCTTGACAGGAGAGGCGAGGGATTGAAGATGGGAAATTGGACACTCTGTTTTCTTGCCCCGGCCGTTTAGTATGGTGTTCCGTCCTTCTGGACGGTTCCCGCCGCGGAAAGCTGTTCTTTGCGGAGGCGGTGCTGGCGGAGGCAAATGAGGCAGGGAAAGTGAAGACCTGGGTCTAGGGCGAGTTCTTCTGATTCTCCGCGACTTCTTTCAGCTTCTTCAAACTCTCGCGGAGCGTACCCTTGACCGCAGACTCTAGCCCGTCGCGATGAAAGCGGGCGAAGGGGTCGTAGCCGAGTTGGCCCTGCATCCGCCAGACGACCGAGGATCCCCCTTTGGGTTTCGGGCCAAGGAGGAGGGTGCCGTTGGCCACGAATCGATCTTCGTCCATGCTGAGTCTGAACTCGATGCGGTTCCCTGGTTCATACGTCTGCACACGCACGGTACCGGATCCCACAGAGCTGTTTCCCGCCCAGTCGTATCCTGAACCCACTCCGGTTTCCGGTCCGTGCCATTGGACGTCCATCTCCGGGTCGTGTTCGAACCAAATTGTCCATGATTTCCAGTTTCGAAGGTCGGCAATGAGCGGAAACACCGTTTCTGCCGGCGCGCGGATGGTTATCCTCTCCTCGGTTGTCCATTCCGCCGGAAACGAGAGGCCGATGAGAAAGATTGCGGGAAACGCGAGCAGCGCAATTCCCATGAGATATCGAAACGTTTTCATTCCATGCAGGAGCCGAACTCTGGCATGTTGGAGCATCAAAGGCAATCGACGTTGGGGACGTCTCTCAAAAATCTCAGGGATGGGTATCCTGTGCTCGCGTGCTGGAAGCCGAATCGGGCACCCCTCATGCTCAACGTTTGTTTCGAAGGGGCAGAGATTCTTAATTCCATCAATGCCGGATCCGCCCTTCTGGAAGGCGTTCTGGTTTGTGACAGAGAATCGTTCGGTTTCATTTTCGTGCCCAGGTGGTGTCCGCGATCAGAACCGGGGGTCCTGACCTGAAGGATCTCGTAGCCCGTCAAGCGACAGGATGTACGGGGCGGACGATTCGATACGTCCTCTGTTCCTGATCTTTTTCCCACCGCTTAGCCTCTCGAAGGCTCAAGACCCGATGACTTGGGGAATTAAGCGTGCCGGAGCAAAATTGGGTTGCAGTCAAGGAATTTTATGCTAGGTTGTAACTTGAGAATAGTGTTCTGAAGCCGATAATTTCGGCCAGTTCCCCACGTTACGTATCAGGAAGAACAAGGATTTGAATTATGGCGATTGAGCTCAAGACGCAGGAAACACCCGTTGCCCTCAAAATACAGGAACTTTGCCAAACCATCGTGGATCAGCCCCATTTCTCAGAAATGCTTGGGGCCATTGATGTGTTCATGAATGATCCGGAGGCGAGGGGCTTGTACCAGCGCGTCACCGAGTTGCAGGAAACGCTCGTTGGCAAGCAGCAGCGGGGCGAGAGCCTGACCGATGATGAGATCGACGAATTCGAGAGCCAGCGAGATCTTCTCCTAGATAACAAGGTTGCCAGCGCTTTTCTGGACGCTCGCCAGCAGATTGGGAAAGTTCAGGATTCCGTCAGTAAGTATGTCCAACTTACGTTTGAGCTGGGTCGAGTTCCCCTCGAGAGCGATGTCGAGGCTGCCAGCGGTGGTGGTGGCTGCTGCGGCGGCGGCGGCGGCGGCGGCGGTGGCGGTGGCGGTGGCGGTTGTGGGTGCAATTGATTGCCAGACTTTGGATTGATGATGGGGCTCGAGGGGGTATCCTTTGAGTCATCAATTGGCAATCATGGGTGACCTCCAGTGAGGGTCCCTTCGCGTCCTCGCTGAGTCCGGAAAATTTTTGACCATTCCCCCCGCTCAAGCGAGTCCCTGAGTCCGGCCTTTCGAGGGGGCGACCGGGGAAAAAGTTTCCCACGAGCTAGAATCTCTACGCCTGTGTTACGGCTGAGATTCCGACCTTTCATTCGCGTGTGTTGATTTTCTACGATTGCCCTCCATGGCGAATCTTGAACAAGTTGAGGTCGGGGACCTGTCCGTCACCCTGATTCCTGCGTGTATGCAGAATTACATTTACCTGCTCCGTTGGGACGGAGGCGCTGCGGTAGTGGATCCGGGCGATGCCCGACCGGTGCTGGACGTGCTGGAGGCGGAGTCGATCGATGTTGGATGGATTCTAGCCACCCATTTTCATGCGGATCATGTTGCGGGTATCCCCGAACTGAAGAGGGCGACGGGGGCGATGGTTGTTGGTCCCGTGGGTGGTGGGAATGCGAAAATTGATGTTGGGGTCCGTGCCGGTGACACCGTGTCCGTTGGGCCGGTCTGCTTCCAGGTCCTGGAGACACCCGGGCATACGATGCGCGACATGTCGTATCACGACGCCGGGAGGGGAATCCTCTTTTGTGGAGACACGCTGTTTGCCGGCGGGTGCGGCCGGCTTTTTGAAGGCGGCCCTGAGGACATGTGGTCCTCCCTTGAAAAGCTCAGGGCGCTTCAGGATCACACGCTCGTGTTCTGCGGGCACGAGTATACGGTGGGTAATCTTGAATTCGCCGTGAGCATCGATCCGGGGAATGAAGCTTTGCTGGCCCGGCGAAAAGAGGCGGAGGTTCTGCGCAAGGCAGGCAAGGCAACGATTCCCACCACCATAGGAGAGGAGAAGAAAACCAATCCATTCATGCGTAGCGACGATCCTGATCTGCAGGTGGCACTGGGAATGAAAGGCGCGGCAAATGCCGATGTGCTGGGCGCGATTCGGTCCCGGAAAGACGATTTCAGATGAACCTTGTCATTTGTCACAGGGCATGGGTCATTTTGTGCCGGGGCCTTTCCGTATGAATGAGGAATCCCGACTGCTGTCATCGGTGCGGATCTGGATGATGGCGGTTCGCCCGAAGACGCTATGGGCTTCCGTGGCTCCGGTAATCGTGGGGCTGGCTCTTGCACAGGCGGAGGGTCCCCTGAACTGGCTCGCAGCGATTGCAACGCTGGTGGGCTCCATCCTGATCCAGATTGGAACGAACTTCTCCAACGACTACTCCGACTTTCACAAGGGCGCGGACACGGAGGAGCGGGAGGGGCCGGTGCGCGTAACCCAGGCCGGACTGGTGTCGCCGGGCCGGATGCTGGGTTCCACGGTTTTTGTCTTTGCCCTGGCGGGGCTGGTCAGCATCTACCTGGTGTCGGCAGCCGGTTGGCCGATTGCTGTCATCGGCGTTGCGGCCATTGCCTCCGGCGTGCTTTACACTGCGGGTCCCTTTCCGCTGGGGTACCTCGGCTTGGGGGATCTATTCGTGTGTATATTTTTCGGGCCGGTAGCGGTTGGCGGCACGTATTTCGTGCAATGTGGCACTGCGCCCTGGCCCGTGCTGGTAGCCGGGCTTGCTCCGGGCCTTTTGTCGGTCGCAATCCTGGTGGTAAACAATCTGCGGGACATCGAGGGGGACCGGGCGGCAGGGAAGAAAACGTTGGCGGTCCGGTTTGGTCCGTTATTTGCACGCGTGGAGTACCTTTTCTGTATTCTTGCCAGCGCCGCTGTCCCGCTGGTTCTCATCGCGATGCCGGGATGGGATTATCCCGTGGCATTCGCGTCGGTGGCCTTGATTCTCGGTGCCGTGCCGCCGATTCGAAGGGTCTTCAAGCAGGCGGATGGGAAGGCCCTAAATCCGGTGCTGGCGGCGACGGCAAAACTGCTGTTGATCTACAGCCTTGTTTTTTCGGTGATGTGGGTGCTGAGCAGCTGAAACTCGTGTGGAGGGGCGCACCGTCGCGGTGTGGAGATTTGAGTTGAGTCTGGCTATGCTGTTCGGACTGAAGACCGACCTGCACGGTGGTTTCGCCGATGATCCTGCCCTTGTCTAGGTCCGGGCTCATATCCAAAAGTTGGTGTGACGGAGATATAAGGTGTATGAAGGAGCAATCCAAGTAGCATGCGGATCAAATGCGTCAGATTCTTCCGCTACCGGCTCCCCCTGAAGGTTCCGCTGGATGTTGGCAGGGTTCGGATGACCCATCGAGAGGGGTTTCTTGTTCGCTGCGAGGCAGAATCCGGAGAAGTAGGATGGGGAGAGGCTGCGCCGCTGCCAGGCTACACCCGGGAGACGCTGGATGATGCGGAGCGCGCACTGCGGGCGGCCTCCGTTTCTATGAAAAGCCGGACGATGGAGGCCGACGATATCCTGGCCACTGATATCTGGGAATATATCAAGGAGGCAACGCCCTCGGTACGGTTTGGCGTCGAGTCGGCTTTCATGCAACTTTTTGCCGGCTCGGGTCGGGGGTTCCGCGAGCTTCTTTCCAATTCGTTTGCCGACCGTGTCCAGGTGAATGGGCTTTTCCAAGCCCCGGTGGTCCCGTCCGGCGAGGAAATGACCGTGTGGCACACCCGCGGGATGCGGACTGTGAAGTGCAAGGTGGGGCGGAGATCGTTGGAGAGCGAGAGGGAGTGGATTCTGCAACTTGCGAACACATTGCCGCCGGGGATGCGAATTCGTCTGGATGCAAATCGGGCATGGAGTCTGGATGAAGCGGTCCGGTTTTTCTCCGGGGTGCCCCAGCCCGTGATCGAATACGTGGAGGAACCGTTGGCGGATGTCGGCGAACTTCCCCTGCTTGCGTTGGAAACAGGTATTCCGATCGCGCTCGATGAGACGGTGCAGGAGAGGGGCGAGGCCATTTTCCATCTCGGATTCAAGCCGGCGGCGGTGGTCTTGAAACCGGGCGCGCTGCCGGGGATCGGCGCCGTCATGTCGTGGCAACGGCTGGCGCAGGGTTATGACCTAACGCTTGTTGTCAGTTCCCTCTTCGAGTCCGGGGTGGGAATGATTGCCCTGGCTCAAGTCGCGGCGTGCCTGTGTGGGGCGCAGGTTTGCTGTGGACTTGATACCTCCCGGATCTTCGCCGAAGATACACTGAATCCCCGATGGTCGCCGGAAGGCTGGTCGTGGGATCTTCGGCAGGTCGACGAAACGAGGTTTTCGGTTCGACAGGAAATCCTTGAGGAATTGACCGGGTAAGCATGGCTGAGATCAAATGTCCAATCTGGGAGGCTTCGCAGATATCGCCGGAAGAGGGCTTTATCGTCAGCCCGGACGGGAATCTGAAGTTTTCGGAAGCGGAGCAACTCGTGACCGGCACTGTCGAGCGGCTGGTTGGCTTCGGCTGGAACACCGGTGATCGGGTGGCCGTTCAGATGCCGAATGACTGGCGGTGCGTGATTCTTTTATTCGCCATGTTGCGGCGTGGAATCGTTGCCTGCCCCATCGATTGGAGAGTTCCGGCGGAGGGCGTGGAATACCTGATGGATCGATGTGGGGCGATCGCCCTGATTACCCATGACGAGGCCTCCGACATGCAGGTGGGGGGCGATCGCGGGGTGTTTCCCGCGACCAAGGTGATAGGCCTTTTCTCCTCTGGATCTTCGGCGACCGGCCCGGCGATGCTCGACCTCACCCGGCCAGCGACCATCATCTTCACCTCCGGCAGCTGCGGCGAGGCAAAAGCAGTTTTGCACCTAGTGAGCAACCACTACTACAATGCGCTGGGGTCAAATCGAAACCTTCGGCTGCGTTCCAAGGACCGGTGGTTGATGTCGTTGCCTATGCATCATGTTTCCGGGATTGGGATCGTGTTTCGGTGCTGTATCGCGGGTTCCGCCATTGTCTTCCCCGACCCAGCGGAATCCATTTCGGACGCGATGTACCTGCACGATCCCACCCATGTCTCGATGGTTGCGGTGCAGCTCCGACGCTTTTTGCGGGAGAGGGAAAGCTGGCGTGGGGACCGGCAGCTGCGGGCGATACTGGTGGGGGGCGGGCCGGTGCCGCCCGGTGTCTTGGCGGAAACGGTGGAGGCCGGTCTGCCTGTGTTCATGACCTACGGGCTCACCGAGATGGCGTCGCAGGTCACCACTGTGGGGCTGGATACGCCGCCGTTCAAGCGCTCGACCTCGGGGCGGGCGCTCAGGTACGGGGAGGTTCGGATCGCCAAGGACGGGGAGATCGAGGTCCGGGGCCCGTCGCGATTTTCGGGATACGTGGAAGGCGGGGACCTCGTATGCCCGTTTGACGACGACGGGTGGTACGCGACGGGAGATTTGGGGGCGTTGGATGGGGAAGGGTTCCTGACCGTTCACGGCCGGAAGGACAACATGTTCGTAAGCGGCGGGGAGAATGTCTATCCGGAAGAGATCGAGTCGGTTCTCTGCGGAATGCCGGGTGTGGAGGAAGCCGTGGTGGTTGCCATCGATGACGACGAATTCGGGAAGTGTCCCGCCGCGTTCGTGAAAAGTAAGGGCAATGAGTTCAACGCAGTCGAGGCCTCCGCCGCGCTTGAGGAAAAACTGCCAAAATTCAAGATTCCCAACACCTGGCACCCCTGGCCACACGAGGCGGGCTATAACCGGTTGAAAATTGACCGTTCACTGTTTCAAAGGCTGGTGAAATAGCACTGGACCGGTAAGGGCACCTGCGGGGTTAAAATCATCCGGGGAAAGAAGGATTCCTGGTCTTTCCTTGGACCTGATTGAAACCGGGTGCTAGCCGGTGCCGCCAAAGTCGATAACGCACCAGATTCATGACGAAAAAGATGAATAAAGCGGCTTCTAATTCGTCTATCGGGCAAAGGGACCAGGCATGCGATATGCCCGATGTCACCCCGTTGCTAGAAAAAGCGAAGAATGGCGATGAAGATGCGTTCGGAGAAATTGTTCGCGTGTACCACAACCGGGTGTACAGCGTGGCCTATCGCTACGTGCAGAACGCGGAAGACGCCGCAGATATGGCCCAGCAGGCATGGGTCCGCGCTTGGAATAAACTGTCCTCCTTCCAGGGGCGGGCATCATTTTTCACGTGGATGTACCGGGTCGTGGCCTCTGTGTGCCTGGACCACCTGCGAAAAAAGAAGAGGCTGGCGGAACAGGCCATTCCGGACGGAGACGAACCTTTGCCGGCGGTTGGGACGGTTTCCGCGCCCAGTGCGAACTCGCAACCGGACCGGGAGTTGGAACGCTCCGAAATCCGGGAACGGTTCCGTGCAGCACTCGGCGAATTGTCACCCGAGCATCGGGTGGCTATCATGATGCGAGAAGTTGATGGACGTTCGTACGAGGAGATCGCGAAGATCATGAATTGCCGGAAGGGAACCGTCATGTCCCGTATTTTCTATGCGCGGAGGAAACTGCAGGAAATGATGCAGGGCATGAGATGAACAACGGGAAGAAGAAATTGCTGAGCCGCTCTGTCGACGGGGAGTTATCCGCTTTGCCGGAGGTGAAACTCCGAGAGGCGCTGGAGTCGGATGCATCGCTGAAGGCGGAGGAGGCGGCCTACGTGGAGATTGGCGAGAGGCGCAGGAATCTTGAGATGCCCGAAAGCCCGTCGACGCAAAAAATGTGGCAAGATATCCGGCGGGAGATCCGACTCGATGCAGGTCGTGCAACAGAATCGCGGGCTCTTGGTTCTAGGTTACGCTGGGCGGGCGGCACCGTTGCGGGAATTCTTGTGCTCATGATGGCTTGGGTCGTGATGGAGTCTGCGTCCTCTGGCCCGGAAGTCTATGTTGATGTTCCCGCGGAGGTCGAGTGGGTGGAAACGGACGTGCCAAATGCTTCAACGATGGTATACTTGGACGACGATACGGGAATGACCGTTATCTGGCTCCTGGAACAGGAAGAAGGTGAACTGGATGCTGGATCGTAAGCTTAAAATCGCTTATCCCCTGTTTGGATTTCTGCTCCTGACCTTCCCGGGATTCAGTGCCCTTGCCGAACAGCCAGCCACGTTTCACGCAGTGATGGTCTATGCATCCGACGCTGCAGAGAAGCCCGACCGGCGGATAGCCGGAATCACCAGGCAGCTTCAACGGGTTTTCAAGTTCAAACATTACAAGCTGGCCGGCCAGCAGAATGCAACAATCAAGCTGCCGGGCGAGGGGAGACTGGTCCTGGGCGGTGGTTTCAGCCTGAGTATCTTTGCCAAGCCGGTCGAGGGGGGGAAGGTTCGAACCCAGGTTGTCTGGAAATAAGGGGGATCCACGCTGATCAATACGCAGGTCGTGTTGTCAAAACCCACCCCGACGATCATTGGCGGGCACAGTCACCGTTCCGGGAAAATGATCGTCACGCTTCGGCTGAAGTAGTTTCGAGCGAGCGCCCTTTTTTGTCGCGTCGCCGTTGCGCTTCAGGCGTTGATGAAGCGCGCGGCTGGGCTGTAAACACGACGCCGGGTCACCGGCTCTTGTTCGCTCCGGAGCTCCGGCGCGACCGTCCGCCGCCAGATCGCTGCTGACCTCCGGATCTTCCCCGGCCTCTTGATGACCGGCTGCGCGACCGTTCTGGCTTGGGGCGATCCAGGTGGCGTTTCTGCTCCTCCGTCATCGGAGGAGGCGTTGGCAATTCGAGAAGCTCCGGGTCGGGATGAGCGCCTTTCAATTCCGCCTTGATGTACTCCTCGATCGCAGGGATCTGGAACGCATCCTGCTCGCAGGCGAAACTTACGGAGATTCCACTTGCTCCGGCTCTCCCTGTTCGTCCAATCCGGTGCACGTAATCCTCCGGATCCTGGGGAAGGGTGAAATTTACGACGTGGCTTACGCCGTCGACATGCAAACCCCGCCCGGCCACGTCGGTGGCAACCAGCACGCAGAAGTCCCCGTTTCGAAACTGCTCCAGCGTCCGGATTCTCTTGGATTGGGGTACATCACCCGACAGCAAGGCGCAGGAGATCTGGTATCGCTGCAGGAGCTCGTACAACTTGCGGGT